>CAMYNZ010000332.1 GCA_947259865.1 uncultured Desulfobacterales bacterium
CACATCATTGAAAAAATCGCGGGACCATATTCCCAGCGAATCCGGGTTGCTCACAAAGGGTTCCACCTCCCGGCGTGCCTGGTCAACGGATAAACGCTCGATGGCACCATGCATCAATTTTTTGAAGTCTTCCGTGGAAAGGGCCTCTTTCTTTTTCCAATGACCGCTTTGTCGCATGCGTTGCTCCAGATGAGACAGGTGAAGCTGCGGGTGGTGGGCGGCATACCACACAAGATCGTACCAGTCGCGACCTTTCACCCGTGTTTTCCACTTGCGACACAGAATCGCGTGCATCTTGCCGGCAAACAGATCCGGCAGGGCGTATGCCCTCACCGCAAAAGGGATCGGCAGCAGCAAATACTTATTCTCGGTTGAAAATCCAGGTGGCGGATCTGTATCGACCTCCAATTTTATCTTCAGCACCTGACCGCGCGGCACTTCGCGCAGGATCTCTTCAGCGGTTTCGATGACCAACAATTGATTCAGCGTGTCGGCCTTTAAAAAAGCCGACTGAACGGCACTTTTGACCGCCTTTTTTCGCTGCTCGATCCGGACATCAAAACCGAATGCCTCCAGTTCTTTTTTCAAAGAAGCCAGATATTTTGCGATATCGAAATCATTCATCGGTTTCAGCAGCGAAAAATCCAGATCCTCTGAAAACCGGTCCAACCCGTACAATACACGCATCGCCGTTCCGCCGTAAAATGCGGCCTTTTCAAAAAATTTACTGCGCCACAGTCCCAGGAGGGCAATCTCCTGCATAATTTCACGCAACGCCCGCATGGTATCTTCAAGTCTGCCGGAGTCGTATTTGGCGAGCATCCGGGCCAGGGCTTCATGCATGATCCACCTCACGCGAGGATTGCTCGAGGCGCTGCAGAAGGTTACACAACAGTTGCAGTTTGCGGGAGCCGTAACGATGGGCGATAGCGCCCAAATGCGCATTGTTCAGTTTCGTCAGTGCCGCCGGATCGACCCGCAGGTTGTTCTCCAGATAGTCCAATAGCTGGCCCTGGGTTTGAAGGCCGTTTCCACGGTCATCACGTATTTTATCGGCCAGCGCCTTTTCAGGGGTTGCGATTAGAAAAGATCGACCGTTATCAAGTTCAATGCGGTCCATTCCGATGCGAAACGCAGCCAGTGGAATCATCCGATAGCGAAACAGACCGACCGGTGTTGCGTACTTGCGCGAACGGCCGGTGGTCACCGAAGTAACTGCTTCCACCCGTTCCGGTATCAATCCGAAATAGTGCAGGGCATATTCCAGCGAAATGTAAGAAGGTCCGTAAATAAGGTTTGCCAGAATCTCCCGCGAAAAGGGCCGTCGCCGGTAATCCTCCCCAAAAATATAAATCCCCTTCTTGACCCGGATGATCACGCCCTTTCGCAAAAGGTCTGAAATCTTATCCCGGGGCCTGGAATACCGCCCCAAAGCGTGCAGCAATGTCTGATAGTCGAACTCTTCACTTGGTATGTGCTTGCGTATGGATTCCATTACAGAAAAAATATCATAATTAAGCATAGTATGTCGACATTTTTTCGACATACTATGTCAATTTTGAGCTATCGGGAAGAATTTGAGGGACATCTATGATTTTATGCGTTTCTAGATCGCCTGGCACGCTGGTTTCAGGGCGATAGGGGGCGCGCTTTGCGCGAGCTCACGGGTTAAACCGGATGCTTTCCAAAACCGCATTGCTTTAGGCGTCTAACTTCAAGCTTTTGTTAGGCAATCACTTTTTAGGGAGATCAATTATTTTGCCTTGGCTGCTTTTATTGCTTTTTACGTTTTTCACTTTTCTGAGCAAATGAGGTGAAACATTCCATTTTTGCCCTGATTCGGTAATCACAGTAACCGTTTTCTGGTTGTACTTAACCAGCGTACCAAATTGCTTACCTCTACCAGAGGGTTCAAAACAAACTTGATCACCCGGGTTGAATTGCATCATTTTTTTATGAGTATCCATCGAATCCAAGAACTTTAGCTTTTCAACTATCTTGTGATTCAATTCAACCAGCTCATCATAATTCATGGAATCAATGTCAATTTCCATAATTCACACCTCGATAGGATTATGCATAAAATCGCAACGCCTTGCTCCGTAAATACCATTGGTTATACCTAAGGCCGATCCTGTCACTTTTGGAGGTCACAATTTGTGACCTCCAATTCTAAATTTCATCGACAGTGATATATGTTCGCTGATGGATGAATACCAGAAATAAGAGAAGTTGGAAAGCTTTGAGCCCCTGTAAACAGAAACATTTTTCCTTGATTTTAGTAAGGAACATAGAAGGTTCCCCTTCCCTTTCCCTGCTTTACCAATCGACCGTTTTTGACAAGCTGCTGAACATGTTTTTTTACCGTATTTCGATTGGCCTGGAGCACCTTTGAAATGAAAGATATACTGATGCGGCCGTGTTCCCGTGCCAGATGGATGATACTCGCCGATAGCTCGGGTAAAGTATGCGCTTTCCTTTCCCGTTCAAGCTTTTCGAGCAGATGATTCTTTTGCTTTCTCAGCATTTCGAGGAAAAACTCCGCCCAGGTCAAAGAAAAATTCTCGTCTGAGATAAGGTTCTTTTGCGAGTCCCTCAATGCCAGGTAATATTGATCCTTGTTGGCTTCAACGATTCTCTCGTGTGAACTGTACTGAACGAAATCGTACCCGCTGCGCAGCATCATTAAATTGGTTAATATCCGTGCCAGACGACCGTTACCATCCTGAAACGGATGAATTGCCAGGAAACGCAGCACGAAATCAGCTATTGCAAGCAGCGGATGAATATCCTCATCTTGCAGGCGTTTTCGGGTCAGTGCTACGAGGGACGCCATCAGCGCTGGTGTCTGAATGGGCGTGGCGGTTTCAAATATGATTCCAATCTGATTGCCATCGGAATCGAAAGCGGCCACATGGTTCGGATGTTTTTTATATTCGCCCAGGTGCCAGTTGTCTTTGCTGGAAAACTGCAGCAAAACTTTGTGAAGGTATTTTAAGTTGTTTTCGCTAACATCGATTTCCCCGGCACTTTCCTGGATCAATTGCATTGCTTTTGCGTAACCGGCAACTTCCTGCTCATCCCGACTCCGGAATGAACGCAGGTCCAATCCCTTCAGAAGCGCTGAAACTTCCGAATCGCTCAACCGTGAGCCTTCAATACGAGTGGAAGAGCCGATTGATTCAATGGTGGCAACCACACGAAGTGTCGATAGAGTTTGAGAGGACATGCTATCCAAAGCATTCCAATGGCCCTTGAACTCATCGATTTCGGCGATCAATTTGAGAACTCGGGGTGTCATAAAAACTCCGAATGATGTGTATCCATTTATTTATCCATTTTTATCCAAAAAAATCATCGAAGTCAAGTGGTAAATGGATATAATTGGATATTTTTTTGGATAAGCAGGGGGGGATCAAACCTTGATTTGTGATTAAAATATAATTAGCGCCAGAGCACCAGAGGTGCCAACTGGAAGCTGAAAGATATTGTCCGGGAGGTCTGTGAATCGAAAAATTGGAACATCGGTTAAGATTAAGGGGATTGTTTTGAGTTTGAACAACTCAGCTTGACCGTTTGACTTTTATTGTTTTATATCATTGAATAAAGTGG
The DNA here is from genome assembly GCA_947259865.1 of uncultured Desulfobacterales bacterium. Next base: position 3,613 of record CAMYNZ010000332.1, read on the forward strand.
TTTTGCTCAATTTTAGATTCCCTTTTGTTTAGTGTAGTTGGTATTAAAATCATTCTTTGGGTAGGCAACTTCCATGGCAACTGGCAAGATCAATATACCCCAGTCGGAACTGTCATCCTTCTGTCGCAAACACCGCATTCGAAGGCTTGCTTTTTTTGGCTCCATTTTGAGGGATGATTTCAGGCCCGGAAGCGATGTGGATGTACTGGTCGAATTCGATCAAAATGCTAAAGTCGGACTGATTAAATTAGCCGGCATTGAAATTGAGCTTGGCGAGTTAATCGGCCGAAAGGTCGATCTCAATACTCAAGGATTTATTAGCAAATATTTCCGCGACCGGGTACTTTCGGAGGCCGAAGACTTATATGTCGCAGCATAATGATCAAGTGTACTTAAAGCACATGCGGGATTATGCTCAAGAGGCGGTTGATAAAGGGAAATAATAAGAAAGCACAAAATTTGCGCTTTTAATGCCGGATAAAATCTGCTATGAAAATTTTGGTGAGTGCGCGACCACCGGTCCAAGTACCAGGTTTATGTCTCGGGCCTGGGGCGTCAGGACACGTTCTAAACGAACCTTGAATCCTGTTATCAGGAGCGCCGACATATGCATTCCGACGGATTTAGGGGACGGGTGAGGACGCGATGCGTCCAGTTCATAGCTCATAGCTGAAGTGAAGAAGCTGGGATGCCATGGCCCTGAAGGCCGGGCTTCCGGGAGGCCCATGAAATTATAACATCAAGATTAATTACGAGATGAAACTTAAAAAGGTATCATCGATCAGAAAGAAATTTGGGAGGTTGCAATGAGTTTAAAAGATGAATTCAAAAAGATGATTAAAAAATTAACGACAAAATTTACTCCTCCGCCAATAGCAAATATTTTTTTCCCGCCTTTCTATAAAGGCGGCCAACCTAAAGACGCCCAGTTTATGGCCATCAGTCTCGAAGGCGGGGCGGCCGGCGTCAGCTTTGTCCTCCTGCCTGATGAAAAAATGGAAGAATACACTGCTTTGCAGCCGTCGGATTTTGTCGAAAAAAACCCGCGCCGATTTGCGCTTGAATTTGGCAATGACGACCCGCTTAAAGAGATGATCAGTCTAGCGGCCATTAACGCAATTTGTCAGCATGTGATGCGGGAGGTCAATTTCACGGTTGATTATGCTACCGATTCACTGGGGCTGTTGTCGGTCTCGGAAGGAGACAGAATCGGCATGGTCGGGTTATTCTTCGGGTTGGTTAAGACCATCAAAAAGGCCAAGGCTGAACTGGTTGTCATTGAAAAAAATATACAGTTGATTCAAAAATATCCCAATTTGCCAATTACCATGGATGCGACGAACCTGAGCACATGCAATAAGATCCTATGCACCAGCACGACCATATTGAACAATTCACTGGATGAGATTCTGGCCCATTGTTCACCGGATGCATTCGTCTCGATTATCGGTCCTACGGCGGGATTTTTCCCGGACCCGCTTTTTGCCCGCGGTGTCGATGTCGTGGGGGGAAGGATAGTAAAAAACGGCGAATTGTTTATGAAGCTGATTGCAGAAAAAAAACCCTGGGGAGACGCAACCCAAAAAAGCTGCTTCCAGAAAGAGACTTACGCCGGTATAATTTAACAGCCGATTAATTTCAATTTGTTGCCGGAGAAAAAACGGTTAGAGTTCGAGATTATCACTCTGAAGCTTTTGCTATCTTTATATTTAATGATACCGGTTTTAACGCAAAATTTTATTAAGATATCAACGATATCACAATTTCGGATAGAGTAACGCCGCTGGTAAAATTAGCGTAACCCAGATTCTGATTAAAAGGTCTCAACCTCCTCTACAGCGACTTTTACAACATTTTTCACCTCCATGTTTTTCTCAGCATACTCAGCGCTTAATTGATCGAAGAGTTCACCTGAGTTGAGGATACTGCCTTTCCCCCAAATTCGGCAGCCCTTTCGCGCTGCAGCATCTAAACATATAACGGCCACCTTGGGATTCTGCCTGATGTTGGCGACAGTTCGGGGGGAGGCAATGTCTGCAAATACAACATGTTCATCATCCAGAACGCGAAACGAACCCTTGGCAGAGACATTTGGTTTTCCGCTCCCGCTTGCGGTAGCCACCAAAGACGGGCGTATTTCTCCGATTGCCTTTTTGGCTTCGTCCGTGAGCTTTGTCATAATAACCTCCATATTTTCCTTTCTTTTGATTCCCTTTTGGGCCCGGGAAACATAGGATAAAGCCGCTTATGTGTCAATGCCAGGTCCATATTTTGTAATGTAATGCGTGTCCTATGGACGCGTGTTTTTATGTAGTTTTGATGAGCACAAAAAGGAAATGCTTATTTCCATTGGCGTCCATCCTCTTCCCCACTGTCCTGGAGTTGTCGTCCCCTATTTCTATTCCTAAATTGCCTTTATTGACATTCCCATGAGGGGCCAGATAAATAAGACTGCAACGCCAACGACAACCATCAGTATGATGCTGGCAGGTAATCCATACAAAAAGAATTCGCCGGTGGTAAACTGCTTTGATTCATAGGCGATGGCATTGGGTGCGGCTCCCACCAGAAGAAGAAAGGGCATACCGGCAGTGGTCAGAGAAACAAAAAGGATGACATCCGGATGTACTCCCAGATAGGGTGCCATAACCAGGGCCACCGGAAGGGAAATCGCAATGGCCGCCACGTTCATAATAAAATTGGTCATTGCCATGATGAAAAATGCGATGCCCATGATAAAGAAAAACCAGTTGCCGCCATGGAATATCATCAGCCATTTTATTGCAAGCCATTTGGCCGCCCCTGTTTCCCAGAGGCAAAAACCGATGCTCATGGCACCTGCAAAAAGTAAAATGATGTTCCAGGGCATTTTCTCAAGATCATGGACCTTCAGAATACCTGTAACAAAAAACAGGATAGTCGATGTGAGAATGATGGCTGTTTTATCTAGGAATTGAAATTCGGAAATTACGGAACTCAGGGACAGCGTCAGTACGCAAGCCGCAACGATAATTGCTGCAACGATTTCTTCTCTACTCATGGGGCCCAACTTCGCATTGAGCGCTTTAGCTTTTTCTCTCAAACCGGGGATTTCTTTTTTCTCCGGCTTGAAGAATATGACGAAAAACACCCATAGAACCAAAACCATAAGCCATCCCACCGGGAACATGTAATAGCTCAAGCGAAAAAAGCTGACGTCTCCGCCGACCACATCGTTGAAGAATCCAATGGCAACAGCACCGCGGGCAGCCCCCAAAAGCGTAATGATGCTGCCCGCACCGGCTACATAAGCCATCCCCATAAAAAGCCCTTTCCCAAATCTGGTGGGTTTTTCTCCTTCGCCGTAAAGAGCATGAATAGAAACAAGAAGTGGGTAAATAGTGGCTGCCACTGCCGTATGCGCCATAATGTGGGTCAGAATTGCGGTCACAATAAAGCAGCCCAGGTAAATCAAGATGGTTTTTTCCCCCACAATGAGCAGCATTTTGTAGGCCATCCGCCGGGTCAGCCCTGTCTTTGTAAACACCATGCCAATGAAAATTGATGCAAATATAAACATGACCGAAGGGTCCATAAAATCAGCGAAAGCCGCCCTAGCCGGACGAATAGAGAAAAAAACCTGCAAAACGCCCACGGTGATGCTGGTTATCCCGATGGGAACCACTTCAAAGACCCACCATATTGCTGCCAGCAAGGCTACAGCGAGCGCACCTTTACCTGCCTTGCTCAACGCAAACTGCGTTCCGATAGGATCTGTGGCATCCGGCCAAGAGGCCGAATAGTAAACCACAGCAAAAAGCAGCGTCCCAAAAAATAGGAAGAAAAGTCGTCTCCTTCTTTGAGCTACACTGTGTCGGTCGGATTCTAAATTATCAGACATCGTCAGTTTCCGGCTTACCGTTTAGAATTCAATTTATCCTATTTAACTAGAAGCCATCTCAAAAATAGTAGATCGCGTACAATGGCCCCGCTGATGCGGGATTACATGTCTATTCTAAACAGATTAAGGTATGCATCAAGGCGTCCCG
>CAMYNZ010000333.1 GCA_947259865.1 uncultured Desulfobacterales bacterium
TTGGACAACTTTATCGAGTTCATTAAACAGGGAAGTGAGAATTTTAAATGCCCCCGGATGAGACTTTCCTTTGTTGATTTTGATATATTCGCCCAGAGAGCCCAATAACTGCAGAAACACGAGAATAATTTTATCGTCTTTGAGTCTGTCTTTTAAAAAAGCAATTTGTTCGACAAAATTGGTCATTACCTCATCGGTAATCTCCCAGTCGATCGACAGCACGATCGTTTTTAATTCTGTCAGTGGATAATCTTCGGATTCATGACTATCTTCCAGGATGTCGGCGGCGGTGTCCTCATCTCCAAACAGATTATCCAGTCGTCCCTCAACCTCTTCGTTTATAGAGTCACCTTCTGTAGGGGTTTCCAAATCCTTACCTCCTATTTCAATTCCCTGATAATTGAAGAAATCGTCATCGAGATTATCTTTTTCAGGGTTACGACAACGTTTGTTCCTACCAGCGCACTTGCTTCATATGACGGTGTTTTTAATTTGTCGTTCAGATCTTGATTCAGCGTATTAAGCGCAAGCAACGGGATTCCCTGCTCTGAGAGATCCATCTTATTGTACTGAAGAACGATAGGGGTCTTGAAAATACTTTTTTTATAGTTCGCCAGGTTTTCCTGCAGGTTTTTAAGAGAAAGTATATTTTTTTCTCGTCTCACTTCCATGGCATCCGCCACAAATACAATGCCATCAACACCTCTTAAAACAAGTCGGCGGGTTGCATTATACTTTACCTGACCCGGCACGGTGTAAAGTTGTATTTTGATATCGTATCCGTTTACTTTTCCGATATCAAACGGCAGGAAATCGAAAAAAAGCGTCCGGTCTCCGTGGGTTTTAATCGTAACCATTTCAGTTTTGATGCGTTGCCTGAACCTTTTATATATAAATTCCAGATTGGTTGTCTTACCGCCTCTACCCGGGCCGTAATAGACAATCTTTACCTGGACTTCTTTCTTTTTCGGATTAACAAATGCCATCTGGTATTGCCCGTAACAATTCCTGTTTCAATATGGGTTTAATCACGACGTGATGCCCTTTTGTTTGAATCCGGTTTTAAGGTGTATGCATCGCTTCTAACTCTTGCTTGATTTTTTCGACAGCTTCATTAACCTTCAATCGTAAAAATCCAAGGGATAAGTCATTGCTGAAAATCGTAATCAACAAAAAATCGGAAACTATTTTGTTGAAATGTATGTTTTCCTTTTTGCCCTTGTGGAAAAGTAGCGAAAATTCGCCTTCTCCGATAATTTTGGCCATTGCACTGACCGCCCCAAAATTTCCCGCGGCAAGCGCTGCCAGTGAGTATACGTCGTGTTTTATCTTACCATCATCCCGATTCGCAATGATATTGCCGGCCATATCAATAAGAAACACACAGCGCACCCCAATATCTATCAGGTCCTGCTGCAAGACCTCCTCTATGTTATCAAGCTGATTTTGACCCAGGGTATACGACAATTGTCTTCCTCCCGAAAATTAGTGTGGTTGAATGAGCGTTGACTCACAAATATCTTCAGCCGGCAGGAAAAAGCCTCATTAAGACAATCTGCAAGCCCATCGTATTTCGGTCTGATTTAAAATACTAGAATAACAGAAAATACACCTATTTTTCAAGCGAAATATTAAAGGACCAAAGGCGCCCAATTTAATTTAAACCACTGAAAACAATGAAATTGTTAGCAATTTGCAGTCCGTATCTAGCCTGAATACAATGCAATACGATTGATATTCAATTCCATTTTCAGTTGATATTTCAGCCCATAGCGATTAGGATACCTTTTATATCCACCGTGGGCCTGGGTAATTTTGTCAAAACCAGGCGATCACCCCGGTGTCTGTGAATGGCCAAGAGCCAATACCGATTGGCCGCGTTGGGACCACACATTTTATTGAGGCCAACAACCGAATCCCGGCACGATTGATGCGGACTCCTGACATGAAAGCTACCAAATCATCGGGTATTTTCAGACCCTTCGAAAGTTTGGCTGTCCTGCTTAAAAACCGGCCGGTGCCGCCGAAGCCTCCTAGACCGGATCGTTTTAGCCATAAAGCGGAACCTGAATCAGGCGCCGAAAACGACCGCAGCCTGTTTAAAGCGGCTATGATTGGAGTAAAACCGATCTCGGGTAAGAAAAGCCCCAAAAAAATTGCCGCCACGGGCAAGCGACCCGGGCGACCGCAAAAATTAGACCCATGTGACACCCTGAACCGGCTTCAAAAACTCATCGAGCATGGCGACGGGTTTGTGGTCGCAAATACACCGGAATACATTGAAGGGGTGGGATACCATGTAAATCCCGGGGTGACCCGGCATCTTCACCGGGGTGATTTTTCCATTCAAGCCCACGTCGACCTTCATGGATTGTCGGCCCGGACCGCAGAAGAGGTCTTTGACCGGTTTTTAAAAGAATCACTGATGGCAGGTAAGCGCGCCCTCTTAATTGTCCACGGCCGCGGATTGTCGTCACCGCATAAACCGGTGCTGAAAAACAAAGTCAAACAATGGCTAACCACCGGCCCGTGGCGTAAATGGGTGCTGGCATTTTCAAGCGCCAGAGCATGTGATGGCGGTGCGGGTGCCACCTATGTGCTTCTCAGGCAACGACCGCTGACCCGGCGTTACCGTAAGCGGCATTAGCTATTTACAGCCGGAGCGTCGTGTTTCCCGTCATATAATATCCGCAAGCGCATCCAAAAAACTTACCCGGATATTTTCACCTCTAAAATATATCCGCACCGCAACTGGCACTTACGAATAGTTGATAACGTGTTTATATTTTCTTGACAATTCGCAAATAAGTAATTAAGTTCCCGGACTTTTAAAGGGAAAAGGCATATGAAAATAAACCAGGATAAAGTCAGAAACATCGGTATCAGTGCCCATATCGATTCGGGTAAAACCACGCTTACCGAAAGAATTTTATATTATACCAAACGTATCCATGCCATCCACGATGTGAAAGGCAAAGATGGCATCGGTGCAACCATGGACTCCATGGATTTGGAAAGGGAGCGGGGTATTACGATTGCTTCCGCGGCCACTTTCTGTCAATGGCGCGGTCATGAAATCAATATTATCGACACTCCCGGCCATGTGGATTTTACGATTGAGGTCGAACGGTCTTTGCGGGTGCTTGACGGTGCCATCCTTGTGCTGTGCGCCGTCGGCGGTGTCCAATCCCAATCCATCACAGTCGACCAGCAGATGAAAAGATACAAGGTACCCTGTATTGCTTTTGTTAACAAATGTGATCGCAGCGGGGCCAATCCAAATCGGGTGGTTGAACAACTGAGAGTAAAACTGGGGCACAATGCCGTGGCCCTGCAAATTCCGATGGGACTTGAGGCCGATTTTGAGGGTATTATCGATCTAATAAACATGCAGGCCGTTTATTTTGAGGGGGATAAAGGTGAAACCGTGCGTGTTGAAAACATACCGGATGCGTTTTTGTCCAAGGCTCTGGATAAGCGGGAGGAACTTGTTGACGCTGCTGCAATTTTTTCTGATGAACTTACCGAGGCGGCACTCGAAGATCGCGTTACGGCGGATCTCATTATTTCGGCCCTGCGCACAGCCACACTCAAACGTGGTCTGACACCGGTTCTTATGGGTTCGGCCTACAAAAACAAAGGGGTCCAGCCCCTGCTGGATGCCGTGACCCACTTGTTGCCGTGTCCTTCGGACGTAGAAAACGAAGCACTTGAACTTGACAACGCCGAAAAGCCGGTCATGCTCTCCAACAAGCCGGATAGCCCCCTGGTAGCTCTGGCCTTCAAACTTGAAGAGGGACCTTACGGCCAGCTAACCTATATCCGGGTGTACCAGGGCACTCTGGCCCGCGGGACCACCATCATGAATGTGCGCAAAGGGAAAAAAGTCAAAGTGGGCAGGGTCGTACGTATGCATGCCAGCCAGATGGAAGATATTGAGACGATTCCCGCCGGGTATATCGGCGCCCTTTTCGGTGTTGATTGTTCATCCGGAGATACGTTTGTAAGCCCGAGGCTCAATTTATCCATGACATCCATGTATGTGCCGAAACCGGTAATTTCCCTGGCCATCACCCCCCAGGACAATAAATCCCAGATTAATATGTCAAAGGCACTCAATCGATTCACCAAGGAAGACCCCACCTTCAGGACTTTCGTTGATAAGCAAACCAATGAAACCATTGTCGAAGGCATGGGTGAATTGCAT
>CAMYNZ010000334.1 GCA_947259865.1 uncultured Desulfobacterales bacterium
AAAACCCGTTTCATCATAACCGCGTCTTTGTGGGGTTGGGGTGATTCGTTAATGATCGTCACATCCAGATCTCTTTTTACCAGTGACTTTGCCAGCGGTTCGAATAATTTTTTGGTCGTCTTTATATGCTTCTTCTCACCTTTGGGACCAAATTCAATGCCGGAAAAATGGCTGTGGAACCTCTCTTGCAGCTGACCCAAAATTGTTTCATATGAGATATGCCCATGTTGCCTGGAGTAAAGATGTGCAAAGTCAACGGTAATGCCGCAGCCGGTATTTTTCATAAGTTTTAAAATTTCAGCAACACTGCCAAACTGGGAGGGTTTGCCGGTTACTTCCGGACAAAGTGATACCTTCCAGCCCTTGCGGGATATATGTTTTTGTAGGTTGATAACTTCTTTTTCAATCAGCGCATAGGTCTTTTCAGCGGTTTTCGTCTGGTAAAATCCGGCATGAAATACCACATTTTCAGCCCCCATCAAATGGGCCCGCTGGCAGGAATCCAATATCCTTTTTTTGCTAGACGCCACCTTTTCAGCCTCATCCGAAGCCAGATTAATATAATAAGGCGCGTGAACTGAAAGAACAACACCCAGCTGTCGGGCCAGTTCGCCGACCTGTTTGGCCGCATCAACCGGCATCCGCACACCGTAAGTGAACTCGACTTCCATACAGTCCAGGCCCAGTTTGGCGACTTTGCGCACACCTTCCAGATTGTTGGTACCTCCCGCTCCGGCGGGTCCGACTTTTATCATACTTTAAAATCCCGTCGAATTATGACAGGGCCTGTGAGCCATATCTGCGGCCTATCCGCCCCAGGCGTGGCTTGTCCGCCTCAGGCATGGTTTTGATACCGCTTTTGTTCTTAATATCCTTTTTATAGTTTTCGGGTAAAAGTCAGGTAACCAGCTTACCCAAAATGTCTGCCATGAAATTGATCAGCAGTGAAAAATGCCCTTCAACCGCATAAAACGAGGCCCGGCAATTGGGGATTGTGTCTGCCAGAAATCGCCCCATGTTAACCGGCACGATGGCGTCTTTGTCGCCATGCCAGAGATACACTTTTGGCCGTATATGCTGCAGATCAAATCCCCACGGGTTGGCATAGAGGATGACATCTCTGGCAGCACCGGCGGGTCCGCTTCGCATAGACTCTTTGAAAGTGGCCGCCATGATGGCTTTTATATCCGGCCTTTTAAGTTCCAGCCGATCCGCTGCTTCTGTCCTGCGGGCCAAAAAATACACCACTGTTTCGGCCCGATGGCGCAACAGGATTGCCACCGGCTGTATGATTATTTTTATTAGCCACGGCATGCGGGCGGCAATTCTCAAACCCAATCTGTTTATCCACAGCATGCCGCCAAGAGCACTGCTTGCGTCGATGGGTCCTAAACCGCAGACGATACCTGTCGATACCAAACGGTGGGTTAGTTTATACGCGCATGCAGCCGCATAGGGGCCGCCGCCGGAAACTCCCAAAACCGAAAAACGATCAATGCCCAGTTTATCGGCCAGTTGGGTTACATCATCCGGCCAGTCAAGGATCGTACGGTTTTGTTTATACCCCGAAACCCCGTAGCCCGGACGATCAATCCCGATCATGCGGATGTTTTTTTGTAATGCAGTTTTGTCTGCGAACTGCACCTCCACTCGCGAACCCGGAAAGCCGTGGAAGTAAAAAACCGGTTTTCCGCCTGGATCACCGCATTCAAGAAAGCCGAGGGTGCGGCCATCATAAAGTTGGATGGTATTTGATGACATGTCAGGCATTATGGATGCCATGGATCGAGGCCTGGTTATACTACCGATTCCTTAATCAATGTTTTCCGCTCCTGAAGGTAATTGCCTTCACTTTTAAATAACTGATATAATAATATAAATTCAATGACGTTAAGAAATAAACATATCCAATGCAGGGAATTCCAGTCAGATCAATAAGATTTAAAAATTTTAATTTATAAAAAATTTAATAATTACAGTTGCTTATAAAATTATTTCATTTTCGGTATGCTTATTGCCTATGGTATCATGCTGAACTGATTATATAGCTCAATCTTGCATAAAACGTTAGTGATCAAAAATAAAGGAGAATTCATCATGGCCAATCTGAAAGTGCTGAGCTTATTTTGCGTTTTACTTTTTTTGGTGTCTGCCTGCGTTTCCAAAGGCAAATATGTAGAGCTCGAAACCGATCTGGTAGAAACCCGTAAACGGGCAGATATGGGTGATCAGAATCTAAATTCGCTGCAACAAAAATACGAGGCCCTGGAGGCAAATTACAGGGACCTGGAAGGCAAAAACTTTCAACTTGCCAGTAAAATCGACAACGTATCGCAAGCGCTGAAAAAAGAAAAGACAATCATTCAAGAAAAAGACCAGAAGATAGTGGAATTGGAGGAAACCCGCAAAAAGATTGAAATCGGATTAAAAGAACAGATAGCCTCACAGGTCATCAAACTTGAAGAAATGGAAGGCAAACTCAAGGTAACTTTCGTGGACAAAATCCTGTTTAACTCGGGTTCCGTGCAGATAAACCCGAGGGGACAGGAGTTACTTTTAGAATTTGCCGAGTCGTTTCGGGAAAATGGCTCCCAAGATATCGTGGTTGAGGGACATACCGATGACGTCAATGTGGGGGCGGCTTTGAAAAGAAGATTTCCCAGCAACTGGGAACTCTCAACCGCCCGGGCTGCAGCCGTGGCCCGTTTCTTTCAAGAAAGGGCCGGTCTTGAGCCCGCAAAACTGGCCGCTACCGGTTATAGTTATTTTCAGCCGGTGGCCCAAAATGATAGTGAAGAGGGTCGCAGCCAGAATCGCAGAATAGAAATAATACTTGTACCCGTTCGCTAATTTTTTCTCGATTGGATAAAACCTCGGTTCGACCCCGGTGAGTTGATAATCTTAGCATCAAGGTACGACTGCCTCCCTCCAGGCGGGCCTTGCAAAAAAGGGATATGGCATTTTGCCATATCCCTTTTAACATTCTATGTTCTTGAAAATATTCTGAATTCCATCCATTCGACAACCCTACCGCACCCCAGATCAATCCGTGCCCCATGGGGTCATTTATCCTGAATTGCACACAATCATTGTAAGAACACCATTATTTTTGGTAAAATGTAATAATTAAGTTTTATTCTAACTTGCACAATAATGGGTATGGGATGGTTCGAAAATATGTCGGGTGGGTGAAAATTCTGTTTTTTCATTTGGTTGTCGGATCGCTGCAAACATCTTTGTTAACAATCTGAAAAGGGATATTGCAACACCCGGTGAGAATTGATACCCAATGGAGCCACTACAGGCATGTTAAATAAATTGGCAAAATTATTGTTGATTGTTGCGGGTTTTTTGCTGCTTTCAGCAGCCGGCTGTGACCGGCCTTTGTTCAGAAACGACCTGGAGGCCATTCAGTCCAGGGGGGTTTTGAGAGTCATCACCCGCAATAATGGAACCTGTTTCTACGAAGGACCGCACGGCCATGAGGGTTTTGAGTACGATCTGGTTCAGTCCTTTGCAGATTATCTCGACCTGGAACTGGAATTGGTGATCATCGATAGCGAGAAGGTTATGGTGAACGAACTCTTGAAAGGCAACGCCGACCTTATTGCTGCCAATTTTATCGTTAAAGATGATCTCAGGCAATATCTGGCCTTTGGCCCCGTCTTTCAGGAAATGCATCAGTTGGTTATTGGCAAGCGCGGGGGTCCCGCACCCCGTTCGGTGGCTGATCTCATCGGTCAACCTATCTGGATAAGGGCCGGTGCTTTTGAGGAAAAGCGCCTCAACACGCTTAAAAAAGAGTTGCCTGATTTATCCTGGCTGGCCGTCTCCGACTATGAATCTGAGGAGCTTCTGGAAATGACATGGCGGGGAATAATCCCGCTCACGATCGCCGACTCCCATACAATTGCGATAAATCGAAAGTATTACCCGGAACTGGCTGTTCATTTTGCTATTAGTGAGAGCCAGAAATTGGCCTGGGTAATGGACCCCGGAAATACACAATTGCGGGATACCGTCAATCAATGGTTCACCCTGCCGGCGACCGTCTCGCTGTTAGAGCATCTCAATCAGCATTATTATGGACACTTGGATAACTTTGACTATACCGATATTAAGATATTCAGAAAACGGCTTCGACGGCGCCTTCCACAATATCGAAAATATTTTGAGGCCGCTGCGTTTAAAAATGGGCTGGACTGGAAATTGATCGCAGCCCAGGCCTACCAGGAATCCCACTGGAATCCCAGGGCTAAGAGTTTTACCGGGGTCAGGGGTTTGATGATGCTTACAAGAAAAACCGCCCGGGACATGGGAGTCAAAAACCGGCTCGATCCCGTACAGTCGATTTATGGCGGCACGCAGTATCTGGCCATTTTGTATGATCGCGTTGGAGACCAGGTTGAAGAACCGGATCGCATGTTTATGGCGCTGGCAGCTTACAATGTGGGATGGGGGCACCTGGAAGATGCCCGAAAGCTGTGTGTCCGAACTGGAAAAAATCCGAATGTCTGGTCGGATGTTCGATCCACCCTGCCGCTGCTGCGTCTTAAAAAATATTACAAAAAACTGCCCCACGGCTATGCACGGGGCGCTGAACCGGTGCGCTATGTGGATCGCATACGGACATACCACGAGGTTATCGATCACTCAGAACGGATCACTGGAAGGCGCTAATGCTGGAAAAAGACCACCGACTATTTCTGGGGTTTTCGTCTGAAATCCACGGCAAATCCGTCAGAGTCGGTCCTTACAATCTTGCCTGTGATGGTGACGGGCTTTTTGTGATCGGCGATTGAAAAAGTCAGTGTTATTTTTTCACCGGCCGCTGGGGGGGTTTGGGTTTCAATAAATACACCGGCGGCACTGATATCGTTTATGAAATCCTTGTGGACCTTATCATTGACTTTGTAATCTACGGCAATTTTGCGGCTTTTCCGATTAGCGGACCTTCCACCTTTGTACTGCTTATTATCCAGCTGTTTCAACAATTCGAGCTGCTGGGCAACAGTCATATCACAGATCAAATCAATTAAACGAGCCGCGATCCGGGTTTCATCGTCTAATTGATCTGCAGAAATTTTCATACTGGCTTTCCTCCTGGCCCCAGGCGCTATTTTTGCCTATAAATTTAACATGCCAGGCCGCCGGGGTCAATAATTTTAGCGGACTGCAACCCCGTGCAGCATGGGGCTTCCACGATTTGCAACCCCCGGATCCGCCTGCCGATATCCGGACGATAAAATTCAGCCGACAGCGCTTTCCGAAAAAGGAGACATGTAATCCACCGAAGATATTATGGAAGATTCTTCTCCACTTTAGTTGGAGAAGAGGGTCCAAGGATTCCAGGGGTCAAGGATTCAAGTGTTTGTTTTCTAAAGATTTTATAAGCGCTTTTTACATCCCCTCTATTTCTGCTATGTCTTTTTTGCTGTATCCAATTCACCTTTTTCAATGAAGCCTAAATCCCCGGTTAATAATATCTGGGTTTCCAGTTCACAACCCGAACCATAAGAAATGTAAAGCATCCTAATGTAATCAATGGTTGTCTTTGTTCCATATCCTTTCAATCGAACCCTTGAATCCTTGACCCCTTGGATCCTTTGGTACCACACCTGCAGACTTTAAGATTATTCACTTGACTTGCATTTGCTACAACTAATCGGGAGATGATCCTTATGGAAATACCGGAAGGCCGTCTATCTCCCCGGCATCTCCGTTTTCCGCTCAATTTTCACTTGACATATAAGGCCACATTGTAGTACTTCTCTGACACTACATAGTGGTATAATTAGTATCGACCTGTACGGTTACGGATGATGTAAGTTCTTCCGTGAGCCAACAGACTCGATCCTGTCAGACCCTGGAACCATTGCATAGATATCGGGATTTTTGACGGCTCTAAATTTATGTGTTTTGGGCACTGATAAAACTTTGTACGGAAGAACCCAATGTTTGTTAAATGGATACGGCAATCATCAAATAACGAACGAAACGGTATAAGATATCAGCTTTCAGCTTTTCTGGATGATGGTTTGTACCTAAAGGAATATGACGAGCAAAGCCCCCTGGGAACGATAGAAGAACGATTTTTACATACAAAAGCGCGTGATATGCGGGCCTTTCATCAAGGGCTCTTCTGGGTGGTTGTTGATAAGAAATTGGATAATATTGAACTGGAAGCGGATGAAAGACAAAAAATAGAAATGGAAATTTCAGAAACAGTGCCAAGGCCTTCCGACGGATGGGCTCTATGGGGGGTCGTTTGCTGCCCTGCGTATGATAAATAGGGCTGCAAAAATTTGGCGGTTTAATTTAAACTAGAATTTCATTTTATACAAAAGCGGTTGAATGATTAATGATTCAACCGCTTTTTTTGGGTCGGCCGGAATATTGCCGTCACCAGTACCGTTATCATGCAATATTTATCTGAAGTGCTACTCAAAATCAATAGCAGTTGGCAGATCATCGAAATATGTGTTAATGCATTCTGCGGGACATAAAAAGTAGAGGCTCCTCTCACAAATGTGTGCATGAAAATTGCCATGTAGTTTATTGAGCGTAAAGCTGCGTTCAGCAAATGCCTAAAGTTCAAAATGCCTAAAGTGCCTAAAATTGTGGAACGTGCTTTCAGCACGGTCGATTCGATCTGTAATGGGCCATGGGGCACTTTTGCGCTAATTGTTAACTTTGGGCCTAAAAGCTTATTGGTGCATATCCCAAATGGTATTTTTGTGTCTCCCGTAAACGTTTATAGTAGCAGGGGAATCCAACTAAAATAGAGAGAATTCCATAATTTTAGGCACTTTAGGCATTTTAGCGCATTTTAGGCATTCAAAGGGTGACCGATAAAATTCGATTCCCGTGGTAAATGACTTGCACTCTTTTATGTGAAGAACCCAAAAAGTTTTCTTTGGGAAATTATTTCCACAGGGTGTGTAATTTATTGATCTATTACTAGGAAAAATTTTTCATAGTATTTAGCGGTTCAAT
>CAMYNZ010000335.1 GCA_947259865.1 uncultured Desulfobacterales bacterium
TGGGAGCGGCTTCCAGCCGCGATCGAATCCATTATGTCGAGTAGTATTGTTCTTCTCTATAATTTATCGGTCTCGTTCTAGTATCAACCCCGGCCGCCTTTTTGCTCCAGCCATTTTTTCATTAGATCTGTCGCCAAATCTTTCCCGCCCAGGCCGAAGGCAATCGCAATGGCCAGGGCGGTTGCACCGAATGCGATAATAAAGGCCGAAGCTACGATGTCCTCTCCAATTCCCAATTGGACAAGGGCTATTGAGGCGGAAAATAAAATAATTGCGTAAAGAGCCGCCTTACCAAGCCCTTCAGCAGCGGCGATGTCGGCATTGGATGCGGCGGTACGCACAACCGCCGATACTAGATTTCCAAAAAGCATTCCCAATATCAGGACAATTATGGCAGCGACGACATTTGGTATGTAGAGGAAAACCTCATTGAGCATGTCGGATACAATCGGCAATCCCAGCGCATCCAGTGAGGCGATCAACACCAGTATCATGAAAAACCAGTAGACTAGAGTGCCTACAATTTCAGTCGGGGTTTTGGTTAAGTTGCCTTTTTGTAAAAACTCGTTTAGCCCGGTTTTTTCTCCGGCGGTATCAAACTTTATTAATTTGAGCAGTTTTACTACGCCTAATTTGACGATTCGGGCAAACAACCAACCGGCGATAAAGATAATGGCCGCGCCGATAAGATTGGGAAGAAATCCCATGACTTTGGTGGAAAATGCATTCCACGCTCCTACTACGATTGTTGTGAGTTCCATTTTTAATTCCCTCCTAATTCATGATTAAGGATACTCTTCCTTGCCTCAGCCGGAGATACACAAAACATCATTTCACAGGCGTACACAACCTGGCGTGGGCCTGAAAGCTATCTAACGAAAGACATTTCTCCAACCTAATTTAGCAAATGTTATGCCAAATTATAACCAACAGAATTTATTGAATAATATTGAACAGCGATTTGGAAGCAGAACTGTAAGTTCTGGTTCTGATGGAGGGCAAGATGTAGAAGAGCACCCATGAAAGCACGCTGAGGAGATCTGAGTAGACAGGAAGACCAAAAATTCCGACAGACCCATCCTTATCTACGCTGATACCTGAGCGGGTAACGAGAGCGCATCTAATATTAAGGGCGTTTTATCACTCCTCTTTCTTAATATCGACACCCATTTTTTTCAGAGCCTTGGAAGTCTCCTCGCGGACCTTACTCAGACGTTGGGACGTTTCGCTTTTCATTGTTTCCATTTTAGTCTGAAGCGATTTGATCTTGGCGTTGAGCTCTGCCTGGTTGCCGGTGCGGTTATAAGCAATAAATGCCAGTATGATGGCGACTATAGAAATTAAAAGGGCCAGGGTCGCCCGGAAACCCCCTTTTACGATTTTTCTACCTTCTCTGTCTTCACGCATTATTAATCCTCCATAATATTGGGCGATTACCGATTGCGTTTAATCTCTTTTTGGCCTCTGGGAGATCTTACTAACCAACCGCCGGCAATGCCGATAACCAGGGTCCCAAATATCATCAGGGCTCTCGGCATTGAAATGGTCCAGGCCAGGAAATTTACCTCTACGACCTTCATGTTCTGTACCACAAAGGTTAAAACCAGGGCAACGAGTATGACAAAAATAATGTTTCGGATCATAATTTCCTCCTATGGTTTCTTGATGCTTAATGTCCATGGTAAAAATGTTGTTTTGAAAATACAACGCGATCATCGATTTTTTCCAGACGATTATGATGCTCTTCCACCAGCCTTAACCTGGGCAGCAGACCGCTTCGGTTGGCAATTTGAATGCTGAGACCAGGGCGTGCATTCAGTTCCAGAATTAAAGGCCCTTTGTCTTTATCTAAAACCAGGTCAACCCCGATGTATCCAAGACCGGTGATCTCATAGCAGCGTGCCGCCAGATTGAGCAGAACATCCCAATTTGGGATCTGTACACCGGTAACGGGGTTACCCGTATCCGGGTGCTCCGCAACGATATCATTGCGCCACACGGCGGTCAGGGTTTTGCCCGATGATATGTCGATACCCGCGCCAATGGCGCCCTGGTGAAGGTTGGCTTTGCCGCCGGACATTCGGGTGGGGAGGCGGACCATGGACATTACCGGGACGCCCAGAAAAACAATGATGCGGATATCAGGAACCCCCTGATAACTTATGGACTCGAATACGGGGTCAAACTGAACTCTGTATTCTATAAAAGCTCGGTCTGTCTGCCCGCCGAGGCTATACATACCGCTCAAAATGTTGTGCGCGTGATAGTCGAGCTCTCCCTGATCCAGCAACATACCGCCTGCTTTGCGATACAAACCTTTAGCCCGGCCCTCAATCACAAGGATGCCGTTTCCACCGGAACCTCTGGCAGGCTTTACAACAAATTCTGAATACGGTCGAACAAGTTCCTGCAAGGTTTTTATCTGATACTCCGATTCAATGATACCGTAGAGTTCGGGCACCGCGATGCCTTCATCTAACGCCAATTTTTTGGTGAGCAGCTTATCGTCCACCAGGGGGTACAGCCGCCTGACGTTGTGCTTGAGGGTGTATTCGGCGTTGCGCCGGTTGATGCCCAGCACCCCGATTTCTCCAAGTTGTTTCCAAAGTTTAAACATTTGATTTCCCGGAGACCAGCTTTTTGAAACGTCCCAGTTCCAACAATCGATATCCCGAATAGCGGCCCATCAATAGCGTTGCCGCCAGCAGAACCAGCAGCAGGTCCGGGAATACAAATACGATATGTTCGACAGATTCAATCGACATCACCAGATAGGCGATTGCCGCTGTAAAAAGTGAACCGATTCCCTGTTTGATGGCCTCAGCGGGTCCCAACTCTTCCCAAACAATTGACATTCTCTCAATCGTCATTGTCACGATCACCATGGGAAATAATGCAACCGACAGACCTCTTTCGATACCGAGTTTGTATGTGATTACACTAAATCCCAGCATCAGTAAGACCACGACGATCAGTACTGACGCCAGTCGGGGAACCACTAATAATTTTAGGTGTTCCAGGTACAGACGAATGCCCAGCCCCACGGCTATTAATATCGAAAATAAAAAAATACCCCAGACGAGCTGGGTTTCACGAAAAGCAAGGGCAATCAGGACTGGCATAAAGGTGCCGAATGTTCTTATGCCCACCACGTTGCGCAAAATCACCAATAAGAAGGCGCCCACCGGCACCAATAGCAACACCCGGTAAACCGATTGGATAGCGAGCGGAAGACCAAAGGGGGAGAACTTATGCAACAGCGGCTGTTTAATCCTGCCCTGTTCGATGGCAGAAATAATTGCCGCCTCCTGATCGCGAGAAACTGAAATTTTAACCGATGGTTTTAGGGCGCCCTGTGTTTCAATAAGGGGTTCAACACCGCGCCACCATGCCAGGTAATCGGAAGGGACGCCCTGGTTTCTTGTCCCGGGATCATAGGCTACCCATTCTTTTTTATTGTAGACTTCGAGCCAATGAAAAATAGCTGCCTCTCTGGCTTGATCTTCGAGGCGAATGCCGTGAACCAAACGGGCCGGGACTTCAATAAATGCCAGCAATTGTGCAGCCAGCTCAATTTTCTTTTCAAGCGGTGCTGTTTTCCCAACCAGAAGGTTGATACTGTCACCTGGCTGCTGGCCGGCAATGCGCTCGAGTAGGGCCAAAACCATCGTGTCCAAGTCCGCGGATTTTTCGCGTATATCTGAAATTAAAGATTCAGCAGCCTGGAGCCTGGCCCCTTCGAAGTCCGGTTTTACGGGTTTTGTTGATGGCGGTGCTACCGGAAAATCTTTGCGTTCGACGCGTCTCACAGAAGCATTGTAGTATAAATGTTGTTCGCCGCTGGCCGTACGGATAGACCATACCGCCCGTCGTTTGCCTTCTTTGATGGCGGTATTTATACCATAGCCGCGGGATATAAAATTTTCATTGATGATGGCAAATGTTTGAGAAATACGGGGAATGAAAAAAGTTATTTTAACCGGCTTTTTTGTTGCTTTGAAACTGATATGGGCTTCGATGTTCCAGATGTCAGTTTGAGTTCCGGGGCTAATGGGAAAATTTAATACGAGTGCCTTATACCCAAAAAGGCCGATGCCGATCAGGGCCAAAATAGACGCCAGCACATAAACTTGGTTATTACTCATGTCCTTCATCCTTGCGGCAAGCAGGCTGTGTG
>CAMYNZ010000336.1 GCA_947259865.1 uncultured Desulfobacterales bacterium
ATGACCTTGACCATCGGCTGGAGTTGCTTGACAAGGAATGCCCGGCGGATTGGACGTCCAACCGAAAAGAAATCGAAGCAAAGGTTTCAAAAATCAAGGGCACCTGGAAGGACGTATGGGGGGTGATGGGGGAGGGTGAATATGGCATCGGTGGCGCCTAATCCGGTTAGCCGGTTGGCCCGTTTTGCCCGTTGACCCGGCTATGATTTGAGCGTTGGACTGGACATAATCCAACTGATGATATTAAATTGTGAACATATACACCCATTCAATCATTCCCAAAAAATAAGAACCCGTTCAATTCACTAAGGATCGCTTCAAGGATTCAAGTGTTTGCTTTCTAAAGATTTTATCAGCGCTTTTAACATTTTTTCTATTTCGGCTATGTCTTTTTTGCTATACCTAATTCACCTTTTTCAATGAAGCCTAAATCCCCGGCTAATAACATCTGGGTTTCCAGTTCACAAACCGAATCATAAGAAATGTAAAGCATCCTAATGTAATCAAGGGTTGTCTTTGTCCTATATCCTTTCACTCGAATCCTTGAATCCTTGACCCCTTGGACCCTCTGAGACCACACTTACTGACTTTAAGATTATTCACTTGACTTGCCTTAATTTGCTACAACCACTCGGGAGATGATCTTTCTTTTATAATTAATCCACATAAACCGGGTCCATTCGTGCCCCTGGAAATCCCGATCTTTTTTGGCAATGCTTGACATTAAAATATGATTTGCCTAAAGTGCCGATGCTTGCTAAAAGAATTTTGTCAATATCGTTCAAACACCGATACCTTTTTATATATGGGATCACGATTTAACAATAAACGTCAAAGGAGGAAACGGTATGTCATTGCCATTAATAAAAAATTACATCAACGGTGAATGGGTTGAATCCAAGTCATCAACGTTTGGAGATGTGTGGAACCCGGCTCGGGGTGAAAAAATTGCCCACAGTTGCCTATAGTAACAAAGAAGATGTGGACCAGGCCGTGAAAGCGGCCAAAGATGCCTACTGGGAATGGCGCGCCACACCACCCCTGACCAGGGCCCGCTATCTGTTCAGACTCAAGGAGGCTTTTGAGGAAAATTTTGAAGATATCGCCCGCACGTTGACCTCCGAGCAGGGCAAGGCGATTGACGAATCCCGGGGGGAGGTCCGGCGTATGATCGAAAACGTGGAGCATGCTACGGGTGTGACGACTCTGATGACCGGATATACCATGGAAGACATTGC
The DNA here is from genome assembly GCA_947259865.1 of uncultured Desulfobacterales bacterium. The sequence continues at coordinate 1,239 of CAMYNZ010000336.1, forward strand.
CAAAGACATCGATTGCATGGGCCACCGTCAGCCCATGGGTGTTTTTGCCGCTATTGCTCCCTATAATTTTCCCGGAATGGTTGCCTGGTGGTTTTTGCCTTACGCCATCGTATGCGGCAACACATTCATCCTCAAGCCTTCCGAACAGGTGCCGATGACCCAGAGTCATATATTCCAAATTATTGATGAGATTGGTTTTCCGGAAGGAGTTTTGAACATGGTGCATGGCTCGCGGGAGGTGGTCAATGGCCTGCTGGATCATCCGGATATCGAGGGGATCTCATTTGTCGGTTCGACACCAACCGCCAAGTATATTTATCAGCGCTGTGGTGAAACCGGCAAAAGAGTCCAGGCGTTGGGGGGGGCCAAAAACATCGTGGCCATTATGCCGGATGCCGATTTGGATGAAGCCATGCCTTCCTTGATTACCTCTTTTTATGGTTGTACCGGACAGCGTTGCCTCTCCGGCTCGGTTTTGGTACCGGTGGGAGATGTTGCCGATAAACTTAAAGATAAATTCATGGCGGCCGCCAAGGAGGTTAGAGTCGGCGACGGCCTGAATGAAAAAACAGCCATGGGGCCGGTGGTGAGCGCCGCCCACAGAGAAAGAGTGCTGGGTTATATTGAAAAGGGCATCCAGGAAGGGGCCGAGCTGGTGCTCGATGGTCGCGATTGCAAGGTGGAAGGCTTTCCAGACGGCTTTTTTATCGGCCCGACCATTTTCGATAACGTAAAACCCGATATGACCATCGCCAAAGAGGAGATTTTCGGTCCGGTCGTCAGCATCGTTCGCACCAAAGATCTGGATGAGGTCATTGATTTGATCAATTCTCGCGGCTTTGCCAACGCTGCCTGCCTCTATACCTCCAGCGGCTCCACGGCCCGGGAGTTCAAATACCGGGCGCTACCGAGCATGCTGGGTATCAACATCGGCATTGCAGCGCCCATGAGCTTTTTTCCCTTCGGCGGTGCCGGCAACTCGATGTTCGGTGATATAAAAGCCCACGGTCAGGAAATTTTTCACTTTTTTACGGATACAAAAGTCGTCATACAACGCTGGTTCTAAACTGGTTTCAATACCATCATCTCTTGGCCGATGGCGGCGTTGCTCGTTGTCGAAAACTGCTCACGTACTACCTGTACGCTGCGCATTTTCTCCTCCTCGAGCCTTGCCATCGACCAAGATCTAAAGGCCTTGAAACCAGTTTAAATCGTAGCGAACGGAAAGTTTATAAAACCGATTCTAAACAAGAGCCGTTATTACGTAAAAATAAAACAGAAGGGGTTGCGGCTCATTCATGCGCGGGTATGCATCAATTTCTATTAACCCGCAACGCGTGACCCGAAACCCGCAACTTTTTTTAGGGGAGGGCATCATGCCTCTGGAAAATTTTGGAAGCATACTCAATTTTGCCGAGCAACTCGAAAGCCAGGACCAGGAATTCTATACATCTTTGGCCGCCAATCCGGCCTGTTCCGAACACAAAGAAGTGTTTGATCAGTTGGCGGCCGATGCCAGCAAAAATTTAAAAAATGTACAGCGAACCCGTCGAGAAAACGTAACCGAAATGATCCTGGAGCCGATTAAGGATTTTATCCGGGCCCCTTTTTGCGAGGAGTGCGAGGCTGCCAACACCATGAACGCGTCCGAGGCCTTGGAAACTGCGCGCAGGCTGGAAGAAAGGGCCCGGCGTTATTATCTGGAGGCTGCTGAAAAAATAAAAGCCTTACCCGAGGTTGCCCGTGCATTGAGAACCCTGGCCAAGAAACGGCAGGTGCACCTCGATAAACTTGCTGCTTTATGATGGCAAGTGGCTGCAGTTTTCCGTTGCAGCATCATGGTTTTTGGGATCAATTTTCACTGTTTCACCATTAAAAGTGTAAATCTTCAGTGTCCTGTAAAATGGACCCAAATTCCATTATTTCAATTGTGAGCCAAGTGAACTAATTTCGGTCTCTGCTATATGCCTGACTCCTATGGCCGTTGGATGGAGTCGCATGAAATAAACTTATACCAAAGGGAGTATCCAAAAATGAGTGACGCAATCGCCAAAATTAAGGAATTGACCGATCATACCTACGGCACCTGGAATCGCCAATGTGCATGGAAAACGCCTTTGTTGATTACAGATGCAGAGGGGGTCTATTTTTACGATGATAAGGGCAAGTCTTATATTGACTTCTCATCGCAGCTTATGTGTTCTAATCTGGGCCACAAAAATAAAGCTGTCATCGAAGCCATTATAAAACAGGCTGAAAAATTACCCTATGTCGCACCGGGTTTTGTCAATGAAGCGGCTATGGCGGCTGTTGAGGCCTTACGATCGGTGATGCCTGAAGGCCTGACAAAATATTTCTTTTCTACAGGTGGTACTGATGCCAACGAAGCGGCTTTGAAAATGGTCAGGCAATCCAAGGCACCGGCCTATAAGGTCATATCCCGTTACCACTCCTATCATGGGGCCACACCGGCCGGCGCGGCATTTACCGGAGACCCGCGCCGATGGTTTGCCGAGCAAGCACGCTGCATTGTGCCGGGGGTTCGTTTCGCACCGGACCAATATTGCTATCGATGCCCGTTTGATTTGACCTACCCGGACTGCAAGGTTCAATGCGCCCGATATCTGGATTACATGATCAAGGAGGAAGGAAATATTGCTGCCATTATAGTCGAACCCGTGGTGGGTACCAACGGGCGAATCGTGCCGCCGCCGGAGTATTTTCCGATAGTTCGTCAAATCTGTGATGAAAATGATGTCCTGTTGATAGCCGACGAGGTTATGTCCGGCTGGTTCCGCACCGGTAAGGCCTTCGCCATGGAACACTGGAATGTCATCCCGGATGTTTTAACCACCGCCAAAGGTGCAAGTGCTGCTTATACACCGGTGGGTATCACTGTCTCGTCGGATGCGGTGGCCGAGTATTTCGAAGAGGAGCTTTTTTGCCACGGCCATACCTATGCCTATCATCCCCTGGCAGCCTCAGCTATTCCCCCGGCAGTTGCCGAATATACCAAATTATTTGACTCCGGTCTACCCCAGCGAGCCAGCCAACATTTGAGGAACAAGCTTTATGAATTGGCGGACTCCCACCACTGTATCGGGGATGTCAGGGGTATCGGTCACTTCTGGGCACTTGAAATTGTAAAAAACCGTAAAACCAAAGAACCCTTTGATTACAAAGCCGATAAACTCAGCGGCAAGAAACTGATGACGGCTCAAATTGCCGCGGATGCCATGCCGCAGGGATTGTACATGGCCGCGTGGTATGACACCCTGGTGATTGCACCGCCATTGATCATCACCGAAGAACAGATCGACGAAGCCATAAGCATCCTGGACAAATCCCTGACGGTCGGCGATAAGGCGGCGGTTGAAACCGATGTTCCGGCCTCCAGAAGCTGCGAATACAATAAATAGTCGTCTACAATCTGGCCCTGACAGGCCGGACCAAGGTGGTGGTATTTATAATTTTGGGGGTACCACAAATTAGCTGATGCTGAATATCGAATATCGAAGTATGGCGTTGCTGCGCTCCGTCTTTTTAAATGAATAAAAATGACAGCATACCTTACTTCGACATTCATCATTCTTTAATCGATATTCGATATTAAATATTGTTTTGTATAAAAAGCGTAAAATTTAGGACTAAAGGCCAGCAATTCCCCATGAACTGCATACACCTTGGCGAGCTTTAGCTTTATATTGAGATACTTTCACCCAATTTGGGAACCCTGGCTTGAAAGCCGGCATTATCCAGATTCTTTGCGAAGGCAAGGGCCTGATCC
>CAMYNZ010000337.1 GCA_947259865.1 uncultured Desulfobacterales bacterium
TCTGTATAGAACCGGTCGCCAGGGTCGTATTCTCGCCGAATCTCCAGGAAGGCCTCGATTTCCGGTCCGAACGCTTTCCTGGCTTGCAAGGGGGTAATTCCCCGAGTCTGATTGAACAGCGGTGTGCCCTTGTGCTGAATGCAAAACTCGTTAAAAGCAACGATGAACTCGTCCCAGCCGGACGCGCCAGTTGATACCGGATCGAGTGTCACGGCCGGTCCGTGGCGTGTGTACGAAAACAGCGATTGGGTATCCTGGGCGAGGAAGTAACCCACGTTCAGCAGGACGCAGCGATACCCGTGGTCGTTGAAGTAATCTTTACAGAACTGGAAATAATCCCGGATGGCCCGAGGATACTCCTCGAGCGGTATCGCCCAGATACTGAAGGTATAGGAGGCGAAGCCCGCGGTTTCCGGGTAGCGAATGATCTGGTCGACCGGGCTGGAATTGCAGTCTCGGATGACAAGCTTAACCACCCATTGCGTGAGTCGATTGTAGCCATCGAAGATCCGGGAACGCAGTTTGCGAAACGGAACCAGTATGTTTACGATCCTGGCGAAGCCCGGGCTTCCCGTTTTCCAGACCCAATTCCGTAAACGCCATTGCCAGCTGTTGGAACGCATCGGGTCGGCTCCGTCGTAACGGTATTCCACAACGACACGATCGAGGAAAGGAAACAGGTATAACATCATGGAGCGATTCCCGGCGATCAGTTCTTCGAGACGATCGGCAAATTCGTCGACATCATAGCGAACATGCTCAACCGCCAGCGGCTTGATGTCCTTTACCCTGTAAGTCACCTCATAAATAATACCGAACATTCCGTAGCTGGAACGCATGGCTTGCATCAAACCGACGTCAGCCTCGGTGACTTCGATCAGTTCGCCGTTGGCGCGCACTGCTTTTATGCCTATCACATAGGATGCAACCTGACCGAATTCAAACTCGTTATTATCAGAAGAAAAGTACGAGGCGTCCTTGGTACCGCCGCAAGCCCCGCTGCCCACCGTCAGGTTGCCGAGCTCGACATTGACATAAAACTGCAGGCCGTGTTTTTCCAGTTCATGCGCCGCATCGATATGGAGCACACCCGCCTGCATTGTGATAGTACGGGCCTCCACGTCAATATCGAGAATCTGGTTCATCCGGGATACATCGACGACCGTACCCCCTTCGGCGACGATACAGCGAGTGGTGGAATGATGAGACCCTTTAACCCGAACTGGCGAGGGGTATTGTTCACGGTCGCTGACGATACGAACAATGTCGTCAACCTTGTGCACAACTTCCACCGAATTCGCGGAGTAGGAGATGCTGCGCTTCCAGTTTTGCACTTTTACCATGCTCATGGCATTACCTTCCTGGTTAGTCGGCTTGTGTCATTCTACAAAATAAAAATGCTCGGAGGGATTAAATAAAATTACCCCGGTCCCTTTTGTTTTTGCAAAACATAACGCCTTGCATCAGCGGCGGCCTGCGTAGCACGCTGTGATCTTTCCACGATAAAACGGACACGGGTTTAAGCGGCCTGTTTTTCATATTCAATTGGTGATAAATAACCTGTCCCTGAATGTAATCGCTCTCGATTGTAAAACTGGTTTATGTACGATGATAACGATTCACCTGGATGCCCAATACTATCAAACCTCATTCCTCGGATTAATTCATCTTTTAGACTGAGTTAAAATTAGAGGGCTCTGACCAATGAGATATACAACTAAGGATATTGGAATTACTTCAATCTTTAGCCTCCAGCCCTTAACAGCATAATTAAAAGGCAATTGACCCGATAGCTAGTATTCTTGCATCCGGGCTTTCGGGCGAATTTCCGATGAAAAGCTGCTTTCCACTGGTCGGAGAACCCATCCGTCCATCAAGGCCGATTGAGATATGTTCACCCTCGATAATTTCCAGGGTAATGATTTGAGTTCCTCCGTCCAATGCCAGAGCGTAATCAATAATTCTCATGAAATAGCCAAACGCCGAGTTAATGCTCCGCTGAAAGCGGCAGCATTGAGCGTCTTGTTAACTTTTAATAGGCACCCTGCGAATAAGTTAATTCATAGCTATGTGAATAAACTTCAAAGATCAGACCAAATGGATCTTCCACGTAACACATTCTGTAGGGTTTTTCGCCTGGATAGTATTCACGTATCGGCATTCTTTGTTTACCACCGTGAGCTACAATTTTTTCTACAAGCCCTTCGATATCGGGGTCCTGAACACAAAAATGAAACGTGCTTGTTTTCCAGTATTCAAAATCCTTCGGGGGCTCGTTGTTTTTAAATTCAAACATTTCAACACCGATTCTGTCACCGGTGGACATGTGGGCAATTTTGAAAGAGCCCCAGCCGGATCCAAATACATCAATACACATTTGACCAATAGGTGTATCTGATTCTTCGGTAATAACAGTAGGCTCCATAATGTGATACCAACCCATTACATCGCTATAAAATTTGGCTGCCTTCTCTACATCTGGAACGGATATTCCAATATGGGAAAATGTTCTCGGATATGTGCTCATGGTATTTTCCTCAATGAAAGTTAACCTCCAGGCGAACCGACGACGGAGCCGTCCGGGTTGCGCTCATAGTTATGTGGCCGATACACACAACCGGCAGTCACTATTGAATAGGTATGGCATCTAGCGGCGCGACAAATCCTATATATAAAACACAATCATCGCCTTTATGGCAATAAGCTGAATGAGGCAGCTGTGCAGGACCGAAAGCGTACTCTCCGGTATGGATGGTGACCTTTTCATGATTATCGTAATTCACATCAAGAGTGCCCGAAACCAAAACCATGCGCTCCTGGGAAGTGTGCTTATGATGAGGGATTAGGAAATCTCCTGGTACTTTAAAAAAGATATCAAGATTATTTTTTGCCGGATCTCCGTTTAAAATTGCAATTTCACATCCATTGGGAATGAAAGCAGGGCATGGCCCCCATTGAAGTGAGCTGTCTTTGTGCGAAGTGACCAACGCTTTTTCTTCTGCATATAGATTAGAAGAAAGCAATAAGAGTACGGATATACAAATAGACAATGCTTTCATTTAGGTATCTCCTCCAGGTTAGAAAATTAGATTAAAAGCCACATAATGTCCGGTATGTGCGGCCAACAGCGCGCGGGGGCTTGGCCCGGTTGCTTGCGCTTGTTATGTGCGACTATATTCATTCGATTTATTTTGTTTTTAAATCTAACTATTTCCAGCCATGAATCCAATTGCTGTCATCTTTTAAATCATGCCAATTTATTGGAACAGTCCTCTTTGATATGACAGCTTCTATTGAGCAAAAGACAACCATCCCTGCTTCATCAAATTCAATTTCAGTTACCATGAAATGTTTTTCTTTTTTAACCGGTTTAACAGCTGTCCATTTGCTATTGAGTAATTTTTTTGGGTTGATTTTATTCACCGGAATTCCATCAAGCACATAACAGTTTTTTAAGAAGACCGCTTCTCAATATTACCTTTCTCACTATCTAATCTGACCCAAAGGTTTGAAACGGGCATATTCATTTAAATATCAATGGGTTAACTACGATTCGACGGCTTTGCCATTCTGTGGAAGTGAAACTGGCAGAAGATCTAAGTAAATCCCTTCCCTTTATCATATAATTAATATTTTATATTTCAAAGAGTTATGAGTGATAACGGTGATAGGGGGAACCTGGTCGCTGATTTCGGTAAGCGTTTCATCTGTTTTCTTAGTAATAACTGGCAATGTGGGAAATGAGACCAGGTGATTTTTGGTGCTGCCTTCATGTAATCCGCTTGGCCGTCTAACCGATAACCGGGCCGACAGTCATCCTGTCCTGGTTCAAACCGATTCTGATTCACAGCGACTTTATATAGCGAGCTTTCGGATTGCGCAGTATTTGTTGAGGATGGAATTCTTCAGCCTGAATTTAATGCGTAGATGTAGGCCTCTATTAACCTTCCGTCTTTAAGTTTCACTTTTGACAGTACGCGCTGATAAGCCTCGCCTTCAAACTTATCGAGGGCTGCCCAATGATCCGACAGGTTTTCCGAAGTGAAAACAAACCCTTCAACTTCCCTGCCATGTTCGTCCAGTACAATAGCAGGGCAACCCATATCTGCGCCCCACCCTTCATTCTTCAGTGTCCCGGTTATAGTCGCCGATTGCCATGAGCCGCCAAT
>CAMYNZ010000338.1 GCA_947259865.1 uncultured Desulfobacterales bacterium
TCAAACGGACACAATCGGATCCTACAGGCAGACACCATACCCAAGACCCCGATTCAGGTCAATAATTTATTAAACCAGTTCACATCGCAATTGACTTTAATTTTTGAATCCACTATTTTCGAATCCTTAGGTAATAAGGGATCATAGCTTGACGAGCTGTTGCCCAGATCCTTTTGATCAGAAATTAAAGACTGAGGGTTCAATTGTGCCTTTGACTCTCGGTCTTATCACCACCTGATTCCTTCTTGAAATAAAGCCAGATCAGGACACCGATGAAAGCAAACACCCCGATATTAAGAAGTGTGTCGATGAAGTTGGTTAAGGGCATCACACCACCTCCGATTTAAGAGCTTTTACCAGACAAACGGTTATCAAAAGCACGATAAAGATAAAGGGTAAAGCAGCAAGGCCGATTATACTCTTCACGGCATCGATACTATTCGACAGGATCATAACCAATCCCAGGGCTCCCAGTATGACACCCCACATAAGCTTGGCCCTGATGGGAGGATTCAAGTCTCCTCCCATTGAAAACATGGAAAGTACAAAAGAAGCGCTTACCACACTCGTCACGACAAAAAGAAAGGCAGCCAGAACCGTGGCGATAATCGTCGGGATGCTCAGTGGTAAATGCCTTAGAACAAAAAACGTGACGTCATTAATGTTTGTTTTCAATACTTCCAGAATCGATGCATCAACTCTCAGCACCCCATAGAAACCAACACTGCCCAAAACACCGAACCAGAAGATAGAAAAAAATGTCGGCACCAGTACGACACCTAAAATGTACTCCCGTATGGTGCGCCCCTTCGATATACGTGCAATAAATACACCGACAAAAGGAGCCCAGGCAAACCACCAGACCATAAAGGTCAGTGTCCAGGATTGAAACCAATTGCTGATTTTTTCATCGAAAAAGGTATAGGTTTTAAAACCATGTGGAATCACACGGAAAAAGTAGTCTCCTATTGAACCGGTAATGCCGCTCATTATGTAGTAGGTCGGGCCGGTCAGCAAAACGAAGATCAATAACCCGCCTGCGGTGGCCATAGCAATATTGGATAGTGTAGCCATACCTTTGCTCAGATCCACCATTAGGGGAAGAATGTATGCGACACAGAGCACCCCAAAGATCACCGCTGCGAGCCACAGACCGGTATTATGCAGCCCGAAAAGCGACTCGACCCCACTTTGAATCTGAAAAACGCCCATTGCGATGGACCCGCCCATGCCAATGGCTATGGCATAGATGGCCAACAGGTCACTTAACCAACCGACACTTCTTGCCCAGATCCCCTGGCCAAAAACCGCTTTAATAGGAGTGCTTACCAGGTTCGGATAGCCTTTGCGGAAGCTGAAATATGCCATGACGAGACCCGTAACGGCATAGATGGCCCAGGCGTGAAGGCCCCAATGAAAGTTGGTAATAAAGAGCGCCTGCTCTGCGGCACGAAACGGATCGGTATAGTCACGAACGACTTTATAGTGGGACAGGGGCTCTGCAGTGCCCCAAAAAAGCAGCCCGACGCCCATTCCGGCTGCAAAAAGCATGGTCAGCCAGCTAACCGTGGAGAATTCAGGCTCATCATCGTCCTTGCCGAGTTTTATTTTGCCATATGGAGAAATGGCCAGCCAGATACACAGGATCAAAAGCAGGCTGACAGAGAGCATGACGAACCAGCCACGACTGGTGAACAGAAACCCGGTTAACGTTGAGGAGAACTGGGCAAGACCCGCCGTATCAACAATTCCCCAGATGGCGATCAGTCCGGTTAAAGCCAGGGCTATGAGCAACAATGGATTTTTGAACATTATCTCACCTTTCCGTTTTTAAATGCTGTTTTGCATTGCATCACACCAATCCTCCTTTGATTTTTGTTCTGTACCCTTATTCCATTATTCATCAGTCACAATCTTCGGGAGCATTAACCAGCCACACTGGATTCCGCACCCCGGGCCGGGTTAATGTTTAGGAACTTAATACTATCCCGGCCACTACTAAACCAGAAATGCTCAAAGACACAAAAATAATCTCTTCATGGTTCGAAGATACAACTTTATCCCCCCTCATCTAACGTTGTCGAACACATAACAAACAGTGCAACCAATAAGAAGGTTACAGCTTATATTTTCCATAAACCCAATCCTACCGAAGGATATATCATACAAGTAATGCGAGTCATGAACTAACTAGATCAATTAAGTTACATCATATTAACTCAAATAACACTGTAGTCAGATAAATGATGCTGGTTATTAGTTCATTTTTTTCGCTAATTCCTTGGGTTATTCCAACCCGCCAACAGCGATTTCCACACGGCGGTTGAGACGGCGCCCCTTGGCCGAACCATTGTCCGCTGACGGGTTATATTGACCGTACCATAGAGATATCACCCGGTCCGGTGCGATGTTAAGTTTGTCTATAAGATAGTCTGCAACGGTTTCCGCTCGGGCCCGGGAAACCTGCATCTTGGCTTTGTCGGGGCCAATGCTGCAAGAATAACCGCTGACTACGGCGTAAGCCTTTGGGTTTGCGCGCATAAATTTGCCCAGCTTTTCCAGATCTCTTCGAAAAACCGGTCTAAGCGCTGCTTTGTTGAAATCGAAGTAGATATCCTCCATGGAAAAGCCGACGACACGGCGCACCCTACGAATTTTCTCATAGGCGCTGACCTTCATCGTAAAAAGCGCACCGCTAAGATAATTCGGCCGATCGATAAAAGCCTGGAAGTCAACCACCCGGGAACACGGACTGATGCCGGTGACCGCTTTTTTGAGTCTTTCCTGCGTTTTTCCGGTTGCACTGCTGACCATGTAAAAACATACATCATTTTCCCGGGCAATTTCCTTGGCGATCCCCAGCGGTGATTTCGTGCTCTCATGAATGCTGAATCGTCCATCGGTAAAGATGATGACCGCTGTTCTGCCGGCAAGCATGGCCACTATATCCCGCAGCTTGCTCAACGCCTTTTGTATCAGGGTAGGTCCTTTGCCTCGATCAGGCAATGCATCGATTGCCGCACCAAAAAGCGTCCGGTTGTATTGCGCCATGTCAGAGATCGTTTTGAACGGGGTATACACAAAAAGACCGGCTTCGTAGCCCAGATCCGGGAGCCATTCATTTCTATATTCTAGTAACTTTTTGGCCGCCTCGAGTCGCGTCATTTCAGTCCCGGGCAACAGTTCGTTGGTGGATGATGAGGCGTCGAAATAGATGATAAAATTGTCCACCATGCGAATCAGGTCAACTTCCGCAATGATGTCCTTTTCTATCACGTCCTGGGTGATCACTTCAGCAGCATCGACCGTTGAAAAAAAGATCACCGCAAAAAATAGCACGAAAACAACTGAAAACAACTTGGAATGATCAATTTTCATTTTTCTGATTCCTTTCTTTCTTGGACGGTGACCCGGTATGTAAGCGTGTCACCTCGACAGCTTCGGTCCCGTAAGTAAAATAAACGGTACGGATTTGAACCATTGGCGCTTTATGGATTAATTCATAAAGATAAAAATATCCATCAATATCTGGTATTTGAATAGCCGCTGCATTGTTTCCCTTCAGATTCATCCAACTGTATCCCGGTGAAGCCATCACGGCCCCCTGCTATCAAAACGGAAAGAACATCGGAGACAGCCAGACGGTGATCACGCCGACGAGGACCGCAAGTGGTGCACCCGTCTTGACGAAGTCCATGAAGCTGTACTCACCCGGGCCCTGTACCATGAGGTTTGTTTGATATGAGGGCGGGGTGACGGCCGCTCCGATGGTCCCGGTCATCAAGGCAATGGCAAACGGCATGAAGCTGACCTCGAGCTGGCTGGCCATCGAGAGTGCGATGGGGAACATAAAGACGGCTGAAGCGGCGTTCGTGATCAGGTTGGCCATGACAACCCGGCCGATGAAGACGACCGCGAGCGCGGCCAGTGCATTCCCACCCCCCAGGTTGGTGAGAATGGTCGCGATCTGGGCCGCCAGGCCACTTTCCGAGACGGCTGCGGCAACCCCGATGGCTGCGCCGAGCACTCCCAGGGTACTGTAGTCGATGCTGCTTGCGGCGTTCCGTATCGTCAAACAGCGCGTCAGCAACATAGCGCCGGTGGCCAGAAGAGCGGCGTTCAGCATACTCATCCAGCCAAAGGCGGCCGCTGTCTAGTTCACCACGATTCACGTAAAAGAACGAGTCATCAACCTCTATCACGGCGACGTCCCCGACCTCGATCGTCAGGTCGCCGATTCTTCCCGGGACGGCCTCACCGTCGCGAGAAACAGCGACCAGGCTCAAGCGAAAAGGACTGTCCGGATCGGGAAAATCGGAAATCCTCCGGCCCAGCGCCGCACTTTGTGGGGAAATGACGGTCTCGACCAGTTGGTGGCGATGACGGGCGGTTTCCATGGGATTCATGGTGTTGAGCGGCGCCAGACCGCGCATCGTCCAGAGGCTGGCAAGGCTGTCGAGGTCTGCCGATATCAGAAGAACGTCACCCTCGGCCAGGGTCGTGCCCGGATCGATCAGGACCCTCGAGCCATCGGCCCCGATCAGATCTGCCAGCTTGAATCCGACCGGCTCGGCAAAGCCTGCAATCTCAATGGTTTTGCCTGCCAGCGGCGAGGCTTTCGGAATCACGAACTCCGCTCCATATGACCGATCGACCACCGTGTCGCTGACCGTCGTTTCGGGAGATTTCAACAACCACCTCGACAACATGATGAGCAGCACAAGGCCAAGAATCATGGCTGGAACGGCCACCCAGGACGGGTCGAACAGACTGATCTCCCTCAACTGGGAGCCGCCGCCGCCCTTAGCTATGGCGTCGACGACCATTCCCGCAATGATCAGATTGGTGGTTTTCGGTCGGCCGATGACCTTGTCACTCAACAGAGTGATGGCCCCGGTGGAATACATCCCCGCGGCGACCATAAACAGGGCTCCGATGGTCATGACTCCCGGGTTGGCAAAGCCGGCCAAACAGCGTTCGATGGGCGCTAACCCGAATGTAATGCACAAGGTCAACGCGCCGATAAAGACTGTCACCGGCGGCAGCTTGGTTGCCACCAGGGTGGCGAAGGTCGCGGCAAGAATCACGAGAGTCAGCCAAGCGTCGAAAACCATGAGTCATTCCCTTTCCGTTCTGTTGTAGATTTGGATCTTGGTTCTTTGAGCCTTAGTCCTTCCGCTCATTTCACTTCAAAAACTCAGCGCGAACGATACGAATATATGATCGCCTTCAAGACGGTTTTCTGCGTGATACTCGTGCAGCCATTTTACGATAAAACTTACTTCTTGATTAGCAACTTTAATATTCCAAAGGATTGCCGGTCCGATACCGGCAGCTTCCGCCTTGAAATCACCGAGTATTGCGCCATCGCCGCTATCACCGGTTAACTGCTTACAGTAAAACCCCTGAACACCGATAGCCCATGAATCAGAAAGAAACTGATTGATCATATAATCGATATGAAGCTCCTCTGTGGTAATTTTTTTATGAAACCCTGAAAAACTAAAACCTGTAAGCAACACCGATCATCGGACCGGTATAATCCAAGTCTAAATCAAATCGCCTTCCCCCGCTGTCACCGGTGAATTCTAAGTGGTATAGACGGTATCCACCGAAAACCCTGATATTATTTTTGAAGCGGTAACTCACAATACCGGCCAATTGATAAGAACTGCTGTCTGAGCCATCGCCAATATCAGCCCAGGCACTCACTCCCCAGCCGTTTTCATGACCATATTGTACACGGGCAGCAACAACCCCATCTACCCAATCTTCCTCCGGATTTCGTGAACGAGATGTTGTTAGTCCGAGCAGTGAAGCTTGCACATCTAATTCAAAGGCAACCTCGTTGTAACGGGCGCCAACCAGGAGATCTATTCCGAATTGGGCTTCTCCTATGTTCTGTTCAAACACCCTGTAGCCGATAAAAGCCTCTACAAGGGTCTGCTCATATTCGGCATCCAAAGTTAATGAGGTAACGGAAGTTCTAGATCTCGTTTTCTCTGCTGAAACATTCAGGTAGGCCACATCACCGATAAAGGACCACTTCCCGCGGCGGTGCTCGACATAACCCATAAATCCCAGATCAAGGTTGTCGAGAATATCACTGAAAGATACATCCACATCGGATGTCACATTGCCTACCGTCGCATCCCCCTCAATACCCGACATAAATGCGTATATTCCGACTTCGGTCCAGCTATCTTGCGCATGTGCCGGAGTTAACATCACACAACCAAATAAAGTAGCTAATAAAAATAGTTTTTTCATTTTCACATCCTATTTATTTTCCTTTTTCTGTTTGTTGCCGCTATTAATCGCGATAGCTTCCAGAGAGACTTCAAAGATCTGTTTCAGGCTTTCCAGCTTTGTCGCTTCAGATCGCAAATATGATCTCACCGATCTTTTTGGCCAGCAGGGCGTTTTCACGATAGTCGATCGGAATGACCACCAGGCTGGGCCCCTTTTCGGTGAAAACGTCTTCCAGGGTATCCCTGAGATCGACGGAATTTTCGACGTAGTGCCCATGCCAGCCGAATGCCTGGGCCAGCGTAGTCCATTTCGGATTGCCAAAGGCAAGATAGGTATGGTGGCCGAACTTTTTTTGTTGCTTCCAGGCGATCAGACCATACGCGTTGTCTTCCCAGACCAGCACAACGATGTTGCTCCCGATGCGGGTCGCAGTCTCCATTTCCTGGACGTTCATCAAAAAACCGGCATCTCCTGCAATCGCCAGAATGCGTCGGTCCGGATGCACGATGTTCGCCGCAATCGCGCCCGGCAGTGCAAATCCCATCGAGCAGAATCCATTGGGTATCAGGCAGGTATTCGGTTCATGACACTGGTAGTAACGCGCGATCCACATTTTATGCGCACCGACGTCGGACAACAGAATATCGTCCGGCCCCATTACCTGGCGTGCATCCCATAACGCCTTCTGCGGATGCAGTGAGAAATCGAATTCAGGCACACCATGTGTATCGATGCGTTCATTGAGCATCCACAGAGTATGGGCAAGATCGCCCACCAGTTCTGTTTCGGGGTGATAGTGTTCGTCGATTTCCGCCGGCAAAAAATCCGCGTGCAGGATGCGCTTGTCCTTGTCGGGATTCCATAGGCGGGGGTGGTATTCAACCATATCAAAACCAAGGGTTATGACGAGATCCGCATCGTCGATTACCATCGAGATGCGATCCTTGCTGCCCAATCCCACGGTAAACAGGCAATAGTCCGTGTCCATATCCACACAGCCTTTGGCCATGAACGTGTTGATAACCCCGATACCCGTTTGCTCACAAAGTAGGCGCAGTTGCTTGCTTGCCCTTCGTCGAATACAGCCGTTGCCGGCAATGATCACCGGGCGCTTCGCTTCGCGAATCATCGTAAACGCCTGATCGGCAATCTTGCTGTCCGGGACGGAACGGCGGAACCGTCGGGGTTCCATGGGCCTGCCTGTGGCGCCCATAGTCGCCACGTCAACGGGTAGTTCGATGTGTACCGCCCCCGGTTTTTCGGTGCGCGCCAGCCGGACTGCCTTTCTGACGATCTCCGGTATCGTGTTTGGATTGACGATGCTGGTCGCCCACTTCGTCACTGGCTTGAACATACCGACGACATCCATGATCTGGTGGGATTCCTTGTGTAAACGGTCGGTCGAGCCCTGACCGGTCAGCACCAGCATCGGGGCGCGATCCATGTTCGAGTCCGCAACGCCGGTGATCAGGTTGGTCGCACCAGGCCCCAGGGTGCCGAGTGCACCGGCTGGATTACCAGTCAGTCGGCCGTAAATTTCGGCCATGAAGGCGGCCCCCTGTTCGTGTCGCGTCAGGATGAAGCGTATTTTCTTGGACTGCTCCAGCGATATCATGAAGTCGGCATTTTCCTCACCGGGCACGCCGAAGATGTATTCGATACCCTCTTCTTCCAGGCACTGGACGAGCAAATCGGATGCTTTCATGTTGTACCTCTGTTACTGGGTTGTTTTGACGTCGCGTCAGGCGACCGTCCTCGTTGCCGACCGGGCGAACGGCGGACCGTAGTGCCTGCCGCCGGACTTGTTAGTATCTGCCCCCTGTCTCTTCACCACTTGATCCCATACGCATTAAAAATTGAGATCGTAACCCATTTCTGCTGATTGTTTTGCTTTTCAAACCCCCTGCTATGCAGGGGGATATACAAAACTTAAATAATGATACTGCGTACCTTCTTTATTTTAGGGCATTGCCCGTAAAATAAAGCCACCCGTTTCACGGGCGGTTATTTACTCCCCGGCAGGATTAGAACGGCAATTCGGTTTTGATGTGGACCCGCGCCAGCGCTGCCTTCCCAACGCGACGGATGGCCAACACAAAAGCGGCGGTTCGCATATCGATATCGTGTTGGGTCGCCACCTCACGTACAGAGCGGTAAGCCTTACTCATTTTCTTGTCCAGCTCCAGGTTGACCCGCTCCTCATCCCACCTGAACTGTTGGATATTCTGGGTCCATTCGAAGTAGCTGACCGTCACCCCACCGGCGTTGGCCAGAATGTCCGGAATGATCAAGATGCCGCGTTCGTTCAGGATCTGATCGGCTTCGGGTGTCGTCGGGCCGTTGGCGCCCTCGACGATGATTTTGGCCTTGACATCGGCGGCATTGTCTTGATGGATTGCGTCCTCCAGGGCAGCCGGCACCAAAACATCCGCATCCCAGGTGATGATCTCAGTATTCTCGAATGCCTCGCCTGCTGAGAAACCTTTGACGCTGCCATGCTCGGTCGTCCAGGCGATCAGAGCCGGAATATCGAGACCCTCTTCTTTGCAAACCCCACCTGTATGATCGGCAACGGCAACGATCTTGGCCCCTCGCTCTGCAATGAGGCGGGCGGCATTGCTGCCGACGTTGCCGAAGCCCTGCACCGCTACGGTAATGTCGTTAAAGCTTTTACCCTGTTCGTCGAGAGCTTCGGCCAGAACATCCATGACGCCCCGACCGGTTGCCGCCTCCCGGCCTTCCGAGCCAAACAAGTCGAGCGGTTTGCCGGTTACCACGCCGGGGGAGAACCCCGCATACTTGGAGTACTCGTGCATAATCCAGCCCATGACCCGGGCGTTGGTATTAACATCGGGTGCAGGAATGTCAATGGTCGGCCCGATGATTTCCTTCATCAGTTCCACGAAGCGAATAGTGATCTCGAACAGGTCTTTTTCGGACAGCGAAAGGGGATCGCAGTTAATGCCGCCTTTGGCGCCGCCGTAGGGAACATCCACGACCGCGGTCTTCCAGGTCATGAGGTTGGCCAGCGCGGCGGCGTGATCCTCGTCCATCGCCGGGTGATAGCGCAGCCCACCTTTCATAGGCCCGCGGGCCATGTTGTGCTGGACCCGGTAGCCCTCATACACCTGGAGGTCGCCCTTCTCGCCTTCGATGACTACCTCTACCTTGACGCTGCGTCGCGGTGTGAGCAGGATGGTTCTGATTTTGTCTGGCACGCCGAGAACATCGGCGGCTTTATGAAAATAAAATTGACTTTCAGCAAGCATTAGTTGTCCCTCCTTTCGATCAGGAATAAAAAATCTGTATTTGTTATATTTTTATGATGCGAAAATAACGAGATTTTCGAATGCCGCAAAATAATTACGGACCGTTACGCGTGTGCCTATTAAGCTATCGCAGCAACCCCCACTGTGGCGG
>CAMYNZ010000339.1 GCA_947259865.1 uncultured Desulfobacterales bacterium
TTGGCGCGTTCTTCGGCCATGAAGTGCTCTCAATTAGTAATTTACAAGGCTTATGAGAAAAGATTACCGAGATGCGAGTCAAATAATCAGGTATTAAATTCAAAAGCCTCCATAGCGAATATCCTTCGGAGGCTTCTTAATGGTGTTTTTTGGAAACATTCCCTCAAAACCGGCTCACAATATTGGGAGTTATGCTAAAATGCGGATTTCCAGAGCACTGTTTATTACACTTACATTATTAACCATTTGAGATCAGTTTTGTCAAACATATTGTTAGCTTACATTGCATCCGATATCGTCTCTGCTTGACGCATCTATCAAATAGAATATTCTACGACATCAAAAAACGATGTTTGAATCTGCATTCTGTATGGAGTTGCATACCGCAGTGGGGAAAAGCATTGAGGCAAATGAATTGTAGGTTAATGCGAGGCTGTTCGGATTATTTCAGGGATGGTGACTGGTAATTAAGTCACAGATTCTTTTTAAAAAAAACTTGCATTTTTACCTAACCATTGTTAAATTTAACTATAGTTAATAATGAACTACTATAGTTAAATAATTATAACTATAGTATTATTAGTCATTCGAGAGGAGCGTTCTTGATCATGCGACCGATTGTATCTAACCAAAATTCTTTACGCAACCCGCTCAACGAACTCTTGGGCAAGGAGGCCAACGTACGCCTGCTCAGAGTTATGGCAAAAGATGTTGTTGAACCCCTTACCGAGTCAAATGTTGCCGAGCGTGCCGGGCTTACAATACCCGGGGCACATAAGGCATTAAAACGACTCCTTCAATCTGGTTTTGTCGTTCGCGTTGGTGGGGGTCGAAAACATCAGTATGGACTTCGCCGCACCGATAAGCTGGTTAAGACCATGTTAAAGCTTTTTCAGTCCGAAAAGGATCGGTACGAAACACTGCTTGGCGCTATCAAGAAAAGAATCGAGAAATTGGTGCCATATCCGCACTCGGCATGGATTCAAGAGTTCCCGAATGAATTTGGAGATCCAATGTTGATGGGTGTCCTGCATGAAACAAAACATCTGGCCAACTACATTCACCGACTGCGGAAGCAACTCCAGCCGGTAGAGCGAGAATTCGATCTTACGATTGAGGTGAATGGCTACACAAGAGCGGATCTGCCTGATTTAGCAGCCCATAATGTTACCCCTTTGTATGGATTTCTACCATTCCAGGACAAATATAGCCGGGAAATGTGGGCAACGCCCCTGACTCATGCGGAAAGGGATCAACGCATGCTGACGCTATCGCGCAAATTTGCTAAAGCTATTGAACATGATGCTTCCCTTGTGCGACGAGCAAAGGAGCACGTCCATCGCATGTTAAAAAAAGATCAAGGATCTGCAACTAAAGATATTGAAGAATGGTGTGATATCTTGGAATCATATTCTATTCGGCGTTTATCGCAATTCCTAACGGCAACCAGTGAACGAGCCTATCGTTTACGTCAGAGCAATCCCCTATTCGCCATTCTGAACCCTGACGAACGGAGCCGACTGCTGAATGAAATTGGAGAAAACCAATGACGCGTGAACAGCTTGAACCTGCAATTAGGGCAACATGCGAAGTCACTAAAGATTCCGAGATATGGGTATTCGGTTCGCAAGCAATCCTCGGTGAATTTCCGAATGCTCCAGAAGATCTTTGCGCCTCTATCGAGGTGGATGTACAACCAAAAAATCGACCTGATAATGTGGGCGATATTGATGCCACATTAGGAGAGCTGTCCCTGTTTCATCAAACACACGGTTTCTATGTACACGGTTTGCCTTTAGAAGAGGCAGCAGCCCTTCCACAAGGTTGGGAACACAGAGCAAAGCCGGTCGTTGACGAGATATCAACCAGAGGTAAAATTGGCTGGTGCATTGAGACACACGATCTTGCGGCTAGCAAGCTTGCGGTTTACAGAGAAAAAGACAGAGATTTTGTTCGCGTTCTCTTAACTGAGAGGATGATTGTCGTGAAAACCCTTTTAGAACGAATCAAATTACTGAAAATCGACAAACAGCAGCGAAAAAGTCTTCTTCAATGGGTACAAAAAACCGCTGAGGAATTGTAGCCAAAGTGCAGCAAAGTTAGCAATACACAATTTAAAGTTTTACCGGCCGCTGTCAGCAAATCCGTATGGCACGGAGAAAAAAATATTGAACAACATCATTATTCTTTGTTAGGAGAATTATAGTTAAAAAGTAAAAACGTCCCTTATTTTCGGCATGGATTTTTTCAGAACCGCCTCCGGTTTGATGACTCCTTTTCTGGGGGTGCTCATCGCCCTGGCTGTTTTGAACATCGTGTTTTCCCTGATGCTCAAAGAGTCGCCGATGATCGAGGCGGCGGATGAAAAGCAAACGGCGTATCATTCGCACGGTTGAGCGCGGGGAAAAAATTGCAAAAACAGAGAGTTTTAACCTAGTTGAAAACTAGAATGTTATAATTTTATGGACGTCCCCTAATTCTATTTCTATCCTATTCCCCAATCCCACTCTTGTGGTGCACTTTGAATTTGAATTCACCAATCCTTGCTGGCTAGACCTGACTTTACTAAAAAAATCTCTGCCCAGCATGAAAATCGGCTCGACTAAATATAGGCGGTGGATTTGGTAGGACTTGACTTCTTTAAACTATTATGATTGTTTAAGTTTTTGCGGATTGTTGAGCTGCTGTCAAGATAGTAACTCAAAGATTCTCTTGGTAAATGGCGATTTTTTTAGAAAGTCTATTGATCTATCAACCAACCTTATGGAGGAATGCTATGAAAAGACGAGAGTTTATCAAAAAGGCCGGTGTTGGGGCTATTGCGGCTGGAGCCGTGATTGCAGGAGCTCCTGCCGTACATGCAAAAAAGACGATAGAAATTACAATGGTTACTACGTGGCCTCGTGATTTTCCGGGTCTTGGTACAGGGGCGCAACGTTTTGCAAAGCGATTGTCTGATATGACCAATGGTCGTATGAAAGTGAACTATTTTGCTGCTGGCGAACGGGTAAAGGCATTTGATTCCTTCGATGAGGTTGCCTCAGGCAATGCACAGATGTATCATGCCGCCGATTACTATTGGAAAGGCAAACACCCAGGTTGGGCTTATTACTGCTCTGTTCCTTTTGGTTTAACCTACGCGGAAATGAACGCCTGGATTCGCTTCGGTGGAGGCCAGGAATTATGGGATGAACTTGGTGCTGGCTTTGGAATCAAAGCAATACCGGGTGGTAATACCGGCTCGCAGATGGGCGGATGGTTTCGCAAAGAAATCAACTCTCCTGATGATCTGAAGGGGCTAAAAATGCGTATTCCCGGCCTTGGAGGTGACGTCATGGCCAAGCTGGGTGCTTCCCCTGTTTCCCTTCCGGGTGGCCAGATTTATGAAAACCTGATTGCCGGATCAATTGATGCGACGGAATGGGTCGGCCCTTGGAATGATGGATTCATGAAGTTCTATGAAGCCGCCAAGTATTACTACTACCCGGGCATGCATGAGCCCGGGTCAATGCTGTCCATTGGCATGAATAAAAAATGGTGGGACGGCCTTTCAAAATCTGACCAACTAACTATTGAAGCTGCCGGATCCATGGAAAATGATGTCATGATGGCTGAATTTAATGCAAAAAACGGAGCATCCCTTGCCAAACTGGTCACTGAGCAAGGCGTCAAACTGCGTGAATTTAACGATGATGTCTACGATGCTTTTGGTGAAGCAGCTGCGGAAGTATTTGCAGAGACGAGAAAACACAGTAAATTGGCAGCCAGAATCCATGATAGTTTTGTCAAAGCACGCAAAGAGGTTGGCGGCTGGATGCGGATCGCCGATCAAGCCTACCTTAACCAGCGTAACCGTGTACTTGGTCTATGATCGATACGTAGAAGACTCCCATTGAAATATGGTGCCCTCAGGGCACCATATTTCTCATCTTTATGGGCCGCTTCAAATAACAAATTTGGCTGCCCAAGATAACTTGCGGCAGTCAAATCCGGATCGCAGTAAAACACAATATATCTACCACCTCATTTATAAACAGACCCCAACTTATGACCTCATCAGACGACATCGTTACAAATGATTTATCAAACGCAGCTGCAGAAAACGATGCTTCAGGCCATAAAATCACCGATTTGCTGATACGAACATT
>CAMYNZ010000340.1 GCA_947259865.1 uncultured Desulfobacterales bacterium
CGGTGACCCCCCCGCTGATAAACTGCTGCGGTATAAGAATACCGTTTATGGCGATTGTGCATAATACGCTGCCCGCGGTGATGAGCACAAGGTTCCAGGTGACCGTTTTAATCATGGCAAAGTTCATCATTTTTAGGCGGAGCTTCCCACCCTAAAGGGCGAGGAGCCTCACTGAATACATCTCGTATTTTGCTTATAAATTTTGATACCATTTTTTTTCAAATATCATCGTATTATCTACTCGCCAGCATATTTATTGGAGGCCGATCTCTGATGGTTGTATTTTTTGCTACCATGATTTCTTTACAGGAATCTCCATTCTGGCAATCAATGTAACCAACCATCAATCACCTGCCAGTATGCGGGAATCGTCATAAAGTTTTAGCTTAAGTCCGTTTTCAAACTTAAGCGTATCAACTAATTTTCGACATTCTAAATCTGAGTCATTCTTATGCGAATAAGAAAATGTAGCATCATTTGCTGCCAGCCCATAAAAATTTAATTATTATTATTCCAATTTTATCAATTGCGGTCATTCTGTCTCTATTTCTATCTGGGATTGAGGTATTTGGTTCGCGACCAGATGATCACCCCGGTGTTTGTAAATGGTAAAAGGATATAGCCGTCTGGGAAGGCAAACTTCAGTGTCGGTTTTTTGTACAGTGAATTTTGTCATCAGCAGGCGACCAATTGTAAGGCAGTTGCCGCTTTGAGCCCCGGTAGTCAATAACCCGGCATTTTGTCATGAACACAAACCTCCGGCCCCTGATTTACGTATACTTTAAAGGAATTATTTAGTGGCGGCTATCTGAAGCGAATAGAAGCGGTGGTGAATCAAAAACATCGGAAAATATATTCGTTTTGGATTTAATCGGAAGCAGAAATTATCGATCCGGCGGCAAATACATGACACCGATATCATACAGGATTTCAAATTTACGATATAATTCCCGGCACCACTTTACCTCAGCCAAAGTAACTGTGCGTAGTCGTGCTTCAGCGCGTATATTGGGAATCATGCCAGAATAATTTTCCATACGAATAAAAACGACGGCTCCCGGTTTTAACGGAGCCCCTGATCTGAAACACATACCCTTTTGACCAACATCAATCACCTCAGCAGTGTGATAATTGCTCGTATTAAACGGCGCATATACGATCGATGCTCTAAAATGAAGGCGTATGCCGGATCTTTTTTCTTCAGTAGTGGCTAACATCGCCAATTTTCTATCCTCCAATTTGTTCTTTGTTGATCTCCGTTGCCTTGGGATCAAATTAACAAAGTGAATCTTTTCATTGACCGTCTTCCACAGCCACTCGGCGTCAGTCGCGCTGAGCACCAGCCCATTGCTGGACAGATCCGTTGAAACCAGCAATACGGTTTAGCAACAAATATGCCATAATCTAGCCGCACAACCATCGGTAATCTACCAGACGACCTCCAGGGTAACCGTTGCAGCAAGCAACGCTGGAAACAAAAACCAGGTATCGCTTATGCTCATTGCTTATCACCGGATCTGTAATTCAGAAATGCATCTTGGAGCACTTATTTCGCAAATCGTTTTTTTATCTCCGAAGCCCCTGGCATGAGATTCGAACTTATAAGAACTTCGGATTCCGAATTTAATAATTTCGGAACTCCGGGTTCTATTTTTCATGGCAGGACAGCGCCAGCCTTGAAGCATGAATGCTAAGAAAAGAAAACCAACCCGAAAAAATTATCTGGCTATTCAACAATAGCTGAACACGATGGGCTTATTTCATCTCGACAAGTCAAAATTTTCATTGTTGACTTGTTCTGGCATGTATATTGCTCAATGTGCAGGATGTCGGCTTAGACAATAGAATCAAGCATGCCTGTGAAAACATGCAGACCTTAAATTTATGTAACGGAGGGCTGAGAAAATGAAAAAATTGGCGATCGGAATAATGACATTTTGTTTTTTAGCGGTACTGGTGGGACCTGCTTTATCTGAGCAAAGTGTTAATATTGTCGGAACCGTCTCAGAGGATTTCGAACTCGAAAGTGAAAATGGTGAGATATACGTTCTCGGTGATAATGACGAGAGTCTCAAGCTGGCCGAAAACATCGGCCGGAAAGTCAGAGTATCCGGCATCCTTAAAGAGACTGATGACGGTATGGTTATAACCGTCAAAAAGTTTCAATTCCTTAAGGAATAATCCGATTTTTTACAGTCCAAGTCGATTTGAAGAAAGGGGGAAGACAACTTCCCCCTTTCTATCTGCAGAAGAGGCCAAGCCCTCTCGCCCAGCACCCAGCGATCGTTTTCTGCCTGCCTTTCCACAATAATTGCAAATTCATAAAAATTCCCGATATCTCATCTCCTGATAACATGCCCGTATCTTTAGTCGCCCGCTCCGGCGACTCAATAAAAGTGGTTGCAGAATGCAATTAAATACATATTATTTCTGAAAACGTACTGGGATATATTCAACTCAAAAAAGGAGGAGGAATGGAAAAGCAGCAAAAATTTTCCATTTGGTATGTGGTGCTTGGTATTTGGGCCGTTTTAATCCTTCAACAGTATCTTGTTTCCATTTTTGCGATCGAAATCATACCCTACAGCCGTTTCTTACAGTTGCTCAGAGAAGGTAAAATTGAAGAGGTTGCGATTTCTTCTAATCAGATCCAGGGCAAATTAAAAGCGGACGCTGCTGCCGAGAGAAAAAAAAAGATGTTCAAAACTGTAAGGGTAGACAAGGAAACCTCGGAGCTGCTGAATCAATACGAGGTTACCTTTAAGGGCGAGATTGAGTCCACCTTCCTGAGAAACCTGATGTCCTGGATTATACCGCTATTTCTCTTTTTTGGCGTCTGGTATTTTATGATGAAACGAATGGCCGGTCAGCAGCCCGGCTTTATGACCCTGGGTAAAAACAAAGCCAAGATATATGTGGAAGAAGATTTAGGAGTGGACTTTGATGATGTTGCCGGTGTGGAGGAAGCCAAGCAGGAACTCATCGAGGTGGTGGAATTTTTAAAAGAACCGGACCGCTTTACTGAGCTCGGGGGCAAACTGCCCAAAGGAGTTTTGCTCGTTGGACCTCCCGGTACCGGGAAAACCCTTTTGGCCAGGGCGGTAGCGGGTGAAAGCCAGGTGCCTTTTTTTAGCATGAGCGGGTCGGAGTTTGTCGAAATGTTCGTGGGAATGGGGGCTGCCCGGGTCAGAGATCTTTTTGCGCAAGCCAAACAAAAGGCCCCGTGTATCATTTTTATAGATGAACTCGATGCTTTAGGAAAAGCCCGGGGCATTGGAATGACCGGCGGACACGATGAGCGGGAGCAGACGTTAAACCAGCTTCTGGTCGAAATGGATGGGTTTGACCCCACCGTTGGCGTGGTCTTAATGGCCGCCACCAACCGGCCGGAAATCCTCGATCCGGCTTTGCTCAGACCCGGTCGTTTCGATCGGCAAATACTTGTGGATCGACCGGACAAGAACGAAAGAGCGGCCATCCTAAAGGTTCATTTGAAAAATATCAAAGCTGAAGAAGATCTCGATATTGGCACACTGGCCGCCATGACACCCGGGATGGTCGGGGCGGATCTCGCCAATTTGATTAATGAAGCTGCCCTGCTGGCGGTGCGAAGAAACAAGCAGAAAGTGGGGATGGCTGAATTTGAAGAGGCCGTTGAACGGGTTGTTGCCGGCCTTGAAAAAAAGAACCGACTCATCAACCCGAAAGAAAAAGAGATTGTAGCTTATCACGAGTTGGGCCATGCGGTGGTTGCCCTCTCTTTGCCGGGAACCGATCCTGTGCAAAAGATTTCGATTATTCCCAGAGGGATAGCTGCTCTGGGCTATACCATGCAGACACCCACTGAAGACCGATACCTCATGAGTAAAACGGAGTTGTTGAACAAAATTGCAACCCTGCTCGGCGGCCGGGCGGCAGAGGAAACTGTATTTGATGACATTTCCACCGGCGCCCACAATGATCTGGCGCGGGCTACCGACATCGCCACGAGTATGGTAAAAGAATACGGTATGAGTAAAAAGGTGGGGCAGATTTATTTTGCCCGGGAGAAACAAAACCGGTTTCTTAATTTGGGTTTTGAAGGCGCTCCAGAATATAGCGAGGCGACTGCAGAATTAATTGACAATGAAGTCAGA
>CAMYNZ010000341.1 GCA_947259865.1 uncultured Desulfobacterales bacterium
ATTGTTATAATGTCTAATCGCTGTTCTTTGGCTACGACCCCTTATGCATGAGTTTGCACGATGCAGTCGCTGATGATTCATGCAGCGACCTCGTCAAAAAACTCCCCGACCTCTGAACTATTTAACCAATCAACTACACATGGCGGAGGGAGTAGGATTCGAACCCACGTCCCGTTTCCGGGAAACGGTTTTCAAGACCGCCGCTTTAAACCACTCAGCCATCCCTCCCTTTAACAGGCCCTTTCCTCTACCATTTGAAGGATTTTAGGTCAACCTATTTGTCATTTCTTGCCATACAAACCGGGTGCTGCGCACCCGGTTGCACGTGCAGCGTTTAAAGCGCTGGAGTGCTTTTGCTTTTTTCCGCTCCTGGCGGGGATAGGCCGGCCATCCCCTGCTGGTCACGCTATGGTCGCTGACTTTCGGGGTCGAATCGAATTAAAGAATTTGTTCAGATTGGTCGAAGAAATTATTATATGTTATCATCAATATGGGTTGACAACCCCTTGCGGTTATGGCTATTTGAATGTCCTTCAAAATCATACCCGTGTTTCGATATACCAGGAGGTGCAGCATGAAGCAAAAATACTTAATCTTGAAAGACAATGATAAAAATGAACTGATAATCAGAGAGTTTGCGGAATTAGACAAACAGGTATTGTCACCCCTTTGCGAAGAAATTTATGATGCCAGGGTTATTCAGTCCGCAATAAAAGAGGGCCAGGAAACACTCATTCAGGTTTTAAGAACCAAAAATATGTATCCGCCCGGGATATATGCCCACCAAATTGCCCATGCGGTTTTGTCAATTTTTGCTGCCAAGGAACCGGAATCCCTGGAGTTGTTTTTTGATGACATTGAGCTGATCAACCAGGACGAAGAGGATGCAGCCATGTCGGCAGATCTGGAAAGCGAATCCGATGAGATCGATGATGAGTTGCTGGAAGATGATTACGATGAAAATTTCGACGATAAAGGCGCTTTAAAACATATCAATTCCCCTCTAAAAATCGCAGATGATGAGGGTGTGGATATTGATAACGATAATTAGTTGATATCATAACGAAAATATATTCCACAGCTGCTCTGACATTTAGCGCCACTGCTTGATTCCGATTCCGGCAGATACTTCCCGGTCGAAGGGTTGGGGTCGATCCAATCGGGTCTGCCGCAACGCGTGTATCTCGATTTTCATTCCTTTTGAATCCGCAGCCACTTTTGATTCACGATAAACTATCATCATAAATGATAACCCGTCCAACCGTGAAACCATAAGTAAAATTTATATTTTTGCCTTGACTTGTTTTATTGGGCAAGGTAGAAACTCTGAATCCTACTCATTTAGTCGGATTAATTCAGTGTGAGGAAATATCAGCCATAATGCAGTCAGAAGGGGTTCACAACTGTAAAAGCCTTTTTGGCCTTACTGCCGGTGCTCAAGGGCAGTAATTACCATTTGGGCTTTTTTTATGGCAGGATTTAAATCAATGTTTACGCGCTGGAGTTTGATCCGATTTCAACATCACCAAGGAGGTGCCGATGGAAAGGGAAAGAGAATTTTACGAAAGGCTGGCGCGCAAAGGGATTACCAGAAGAGACTTCATGAAGTACTGTACTCTTCTAACAGCCACCCTGGGTTTGTCATCGTCCTTTGTCCCCAGGGTCGCGGAGGTTTTTGCTGCACCCAAGCAGCGACCACCGGTAATCTGGCTGCATTTCGGTGAATGCACGGGATGTTCCGAATCAACCTTGAGGACCCAATATCCCTATCCGGATGATTTGGTTCTTGAAATTATTTCTTTGGAATATCATGAGACCATCATGGCAGCCGCAGGCCAACAGGCCGAAGATCAGCTTCAATCAGCGATTAAAAAGTACAATGGTAAGTTCATTTGTGTGGTCGAAGGTGCCATTGCCACCAAGTACAATGGCGGTTACGGAAAAGTCGGTGGTCGCACATTCCTGGAAATTGCCCAGGACGTCATTCCCCAGGCGTTCGCCACCATCTGTATCGGCGCCTGTGCCTGTTTTGGGAACATCCAGGCTGCCGCACCGAATCCCGGCGGCTATAAGGGCGTGGGTGAGGCGCTCGGGATCAAGACGGTCAATATTGCGGGCTGTCCTCCCAATCCCGTTAACTTTATTGGAACGGTTGTAAATTATCTCCTCCTGGGTAAACTACCGGCCCTCGATGATCTCGGTCGGCCCCTGTTTGCCTACGGGAAAACCATTCATGACCAGTGTCCGCGACGGGCTCACTTTGAAAATGATGAGTTCGTAGAAGAATTCGGTTCCGAAGAGGCCCAACTGGGTTACTGCCTCTTTAAGGTGGGCTGCCGGGGACCTGAAACCTATAACAATTGCCCCGTGGCCAAGTTCAACGACGGAACCAGCTGGCCGGTTGAGGCGGGTCATCCCTGCATCGGCTGCAGCGAACCGAAATTCTGGGATAAGTTTACACCATTTTATGAGGAAATCTAGAACGTATACATGCGATAATCCTTTTATACGGAAAGGGAGGATATAATATGGCTCAACGAGTAACAATCGATCCGATCACGAGGATTGAAGGCCATCTTCGTATCGAAGTTGAAGTGTCAGGCGGCAAGGTCGTTAATGCCTGGAGTTCAGGCCAGATGTTCAGGGGAATCGAACTCATCTTACAGGGCCGCGATCCCCGTGACGCCCACCATTTTGTTCAGCGCTCCTGCGGGGTCTGAACGTACACCCATGCTCTGTCCTCGGTGAGGGCAGTCGAAAACGCCGTCGGCGTCAAAATACCCAAAAATGCGCGTCTTATTCGAAACCTTCTTCACGGCGCCCAGTTCCAGCATGATCACATTGTCCACTTCTATCACCTGCATGCCCTGGATTGGGTGGATATTGTCAGTGCGCTCAAGGCCGATCCGGTTAAAACAGCCAGGCTGGCTGAAGATCACAGCAACGCACCGGTTGGCGGCACCCCATACTACAAAACCGTTCAACAGCGCTTGCAGACCTTTGTGGACAGTGGCCAGCTCGGCCCGTTCAGCAATGCCTATTGGGGCCATCCGGCTTATAAATTACCGCCCGAGGCAAACCTGATGGCGGCCGCCCATTATATTGAAGCCCTCAGGCTCCAGGCCCGAACCGCCCGTTTGCACGCTATTTTCGGCGGTAAAAATCCGCATCCCCAATCGCTTGTCGTCGGTGGGATTACCTCGGTGCGAGACCTTACCGCCGGTCGTATTGCCGAATTTCTTTACATCACCAAAGAAACCCAGGAGTTTATAGAAAACGTTTATATCCCCGATCTGCTCGCGGTGGCTTCTTTCTATAAAGACTGGGGTGCCATTGGTGGGACCACCAATTATCATGCCTGGGGGGAATTCCCGCTGGGTGAAAAAGAGCCGGAAAGCCTGTATATGCCCAGGGGCTTTATCAAGAAACGCGACATCGGTGGTGTGACAATGGCCAAGCAGGCCAGGGTTACCGAACATGTCGCCCGGGCCTGGTATGAAGGCAGAGATGCCAAGCATCCCTTCCAGGGTGAGACCAACCCGCTTAAAGAAAATCCAGAGTATAGACCCGGTGGCGGGAGGTATTCCTGGTTCAAGGCGCCGCGCTATGACGGAGAAGCCTGTGAAGTGGGTCCGCTGTCACGGGTGCTGGTGGCCTATGCCAAAGGTCACAAAGATCTCAAACCGCTGGTTGAAGGCACGTTACAAAAGCTGGGTATCCAGGCCCAACATCTGTTTTCAACTCTTGGCAGGACGGCCGCCCGGGGTCTTGAAACCGTTGCTATCGGCAAGGCCATCCAGGGCTGGGTTATGGAACTGGTTGAAAACCTCAAATCCGGTGACACCAAAACCTATCAGGCCTGGGATATGCCCGGCAGTGCCATGGGCTACGGTTTGAATGACGTACCCCGTGGTTCACTGGGACACTGGATCCAGATTGAGAATAAAAAGATAAAGAATTATCAGTATGTCGTGCCTTCCACCTGGAATCTCGGCCCCAGGGATGAGAAAGGCCAGCTGGGCCCGGTAGAAGAAGCCCTCATCGGGACACCCATAGCAGATCCCAAAAAGCCTTTGGAGGTCCTGCGAACCGTTCATTCATTTGATCCCTGTGTTGCTTGCGGGGTTCATG
>CAMYNZ010000342.1 GCA_947259865.1 uncultured Desulfobacterales bacterium
TGAGGGAGCTGCTCGCCTACGACGAGGAGTCGGCCGGCGGCATCATGACCACCGAGGTCGTGGCCGTGAAAGAGAACGCGGCCGTGTCCGAGGCGATCGACGAGATCCGCAGACAAGTCGCGGAGGGCGAGGACTTCTACACGGTGTTCGTGATCGACGATCTGGGACGGCTCCGCGGCACGGTGTCCTTCCAAGATCTGATCCTCTCACGGCCGGCCACACCGATCCGCGAGATCACCGAGCCCCCCGCCGCGGTCGTCCCGGCCACTATGGACCAGGAAGAGGTCGCCAAGATCGTTGCCCGTTACGATATTTTGGCTGTGCCGGTCGTTGATGATACCAATCGTTTGGTGGGGATTGTCACGGTGGATGATGTTATAGATATCTTCAGGCAAGAAGCCACGGAGGATATTTTGAGAATGGCCGGTGCGGGGGAGGAATTCGTTGAAACAAAATCCGTTTTAAAAAGCACCCGGATCCGTCTGCCCTGGTTGTTTGTAAGTTGCGCCGGGGGTATAATTGCTCTGTTTATAATCAACTACTTTGAAGGCAGTTTAAATAAATTTGTTTATCTGGCCGCCTTCATCCCCGTGATAATGGGGATGGGGGGTAATATCGGCACCCAATCATCCACCATCGTCGTGCGGGGTTTGGCGACCGGTCGATTAAATATACAGGATATATGGTCGGTTGTTTTTAAAGAACTGGCTGTCGGCTGCATTTTGGGTCTGGTTTACGGATTGCTTATCGGCTCGGTGGCCCAAATACGTTATACGAGAGAGATGCTGGCCGTGACGGTCGGTATTGCCGTTATTTCTTCAATGGCCATTGCAGCCCTGATCGGCTCGTTCGTACCGATGGCCTTTGCCCGCATAAACATCGATCCTGCCGTGGCTACCGGCCCTTTTGTAACTACGGCCATGGACATCATCAGCGTATTTTTCTACTTCATGATTGCCACAGCACTTCTTGGTATATGAACGCATGCCAGTTTTTTCGACGCCTGCCATCTTGTTGCGACGCATTAATTTTGGCGATTATGACCTTATCATTAACTTTTTCACCCTGAATAAAGGTAAGCTGTCTGTAATTGCAAAATCCGCAAAAAAGAGCACCAAGCGTTTTTCCGGCACCCTTGAACTGTTTTCTTTCCTTCAAATTGTCGTCAGTGCAGGCAGAGGTAAAGGGCTGCCGGTGCTCCAGGAAGCTGTAATACAGCATCCGTTTACCAACATACGCGCGGATATAAAAAAGACAGGTTACGCCAGCTACTGGGCCGAATTGATTAATGAATGGATGGAGGACGGCGTTAAACAAGCACAACTTTTTCGTCTGCTTCAATATGTACTCGAACAACTTGATGGCGGAAAAATACCCGATCCGGCATTAAGTATTTTATTTCAAATGCGCTTTACCAAGCTATCGGGACACAGTCCTAATCTCAGGCAGTGCTGCGTCTGCCGGACACCGCTGGACAAAATCAAAACAAACAGGATTCTGTTCGACCACCAACGAGGCGGACTGCTGTGCCCAGATTGTTCGACTGGCGTCACCGGATATAGTTCCCTTACAAAGGGAACCGTAAAACAGCTTCTGTGGAGCGAGAAAAAGGATTTAACCCAGGCCGGCAGAATTAGATTTACATCCCAGGCCATAAAAGAGGGCCTGGAATTTTTGGAGGCTTTTGTCCCCTATCATCTGGGTAAAGAACCGCGTAGTCTAAAATTCCTTCGGGAGATAAGGGAATAAAGGTTAAAGGTTCTGGGTTCAACGTTTAGCGTTGACGTCGATCATGCCAAAAACATTGCGAGACATCATTGAACAAGAGCCGGTGATCGTATCGGCTCCTTGCAGAGTGGATATGGGCGGTACCCTCGACATTGATACCTTTCGTTTTCCATTGCATCGGTTTTCACCCTGTACATTTAATATCGCCTTAAATCTAAGAACCCGGGTCAGCCTGCTTCCCTACCGGGCCGGCATGGTAAAAGTATCCTCAAAAGGCTTTAAAGCTGCGGTCTATCCATTTGATCGGGCCCCTTTTGATCATCCGCTTGGATTGATGTTTGCCATAGCTGCTTATTTTAGCGCTGAAGGTGTGCATATCGTTATTGAATCTTCTTCGCCGCCGCGGAGTGCCCTGGGGGGATCATCTGCCGCCGCCGTCGCTTTGGTAACCGCTTTTTTAAAAGTGACGGAGAATAAACCCTTAACCCATTATTATCGGCAAAAAATAGCGTTACTAGCCCATACCCTGGAAGAGATTGTTGCAGGCGTACCCTGCGGCAGACAGGATCAGCTTGCCGCGGTTTATGGCGGTGTCAATGCATGGCACTGGCAATCAAATATCGGCGGCTCCATATACCGGAAAAAGATCGTCGTCCAGCGGCAATATCACAACTCGTTTGCGCAACACATGTTGCTGGCTTATTGTGGCATTCCTCACCATTCAAAAAATATAAACAGTTTGTGGGTCAAGCAGTTTCTTTCCGCTCAATATCGTGAGCAATGGATCGAAATTGTGTCAAAAACAAAAAAGTTTGTTGACGCTATAAGCCGTAGAAATTATAAAGAGGCCGCCGCCGCAATGAACACAGAGGTGGCCATTCGAAGACAGATGACCCCCGATGTGCTCGATAATATGGGCCAGGAACTGGTTGCATCCGCCGTCCAACATAACTGTGGTGCTAGATTTACCGGTGCCGGCGGTGGCGGTTGCATCTGGGCTTTAGGGCAAACAGATAACATTAACCGGCTGGTGCCGGTCTGGCAAGATTTGCTGGCAGACAGAAAGGGTGCCGGGCTGCTGGATGTGAGTATAGATTCTGAAGGGCTCAAAGCGTGACGGCCAATTCATAAAGCGGCCGCTGGGAGAAATTCCATAGGCTCCGTTAGTTTTAAAACCAATTCTGGAGTTGTGTCCAACAAATACGTTACAATATTCAGCACAAGGTTTGAAAGGTTTTTGCGAGCGCCATTGAGCATTTTGGGATAAAGACGCCTGCTGAGGCAGGGCGCTTGCCCGCCAAAGCCCTCTGGCGAGTTAACCCGCCAGAGCATGTTGGCGGGTAAAAATCAAAAGCTGTCTGAGTCCCGAGCCTAAGCGAGGTCGAGTTCTTTTGATTTAGCCCTGCTTCAGTAGGCGTCCCCAAAATGATCGCCGGCGTGAGCAAAAGGCTTTCAAACCGTTGATAGACTATTCAAAGCTATTTTTTGGGCATGACACGATATAGCACAGAGGTAAAACCATGAAATTTCAAGATCTCATCATGTCACTTAACAAATTCTGGGCGCGAAAAGGGTGTATTATGACCCAACCATTGGATCTGGAGGTGGGCGCCGGCACATTCCATCCCAATACGCTTTTGAAGGCCCTTGGCCCTGAACCGTGGAATGTAGCCTATGTGCAACCGTCCCGGCGTCCGACGGATGGCCGCTACGGTGATAACCCCAACCGGCTGCAGCATTACTATCAATACCAGGTCATTTTGAAACCATCGCCTTTTGACGTGCAGAAGCTATATTTGGATAGCCTGAAGGTTCTGGGAATCGATCCCCTCGATCACGATATCCGTTTTGTGGAAGATGACTGGGAATCACCCACTCTTGGAGCTGCAGGGTTGGGATGGGAGGTCTGGCTGGATGGTATGGAAATCACTCAATTTACGTATTTCCAGCTGGCCGGCAGTATCGAATTGAAGCCGATATCGGTAGAGCTTACTTACGGGCTGGAGCGCATCGCCATGTATCTTCAGCGTGTCGATAACGTATATGATCTCAAATGGAATGATGAAATTACTTATGGCGATGTGCATCATCAACAGGAAGTCGAGCAATCCACTTACAATTTCGAAAAAGCCGATGTGCCGGCTTTGTTTGATTTATTCAGCAAGTATGAGGCTGAGTCGTTAAAACAAATCGAAGCTAAGCTCGTCCTTCCTGCCTATGAATATTGCCTCAAATGCTCGCATACGTTTAATCTGCTAGATGCCAGGGGCGCCATCAGCGTTACCGAACGCACCGGTTATATCGGTCGGATCCGCAACCTTGCCAGGGGATGTGCGGAAGGGTATTTGAAACAGCGGGAAGAAATGGGATTTCCGCTGCTGAAAACTAAAAC
>CAMYNZ010000343.1 GCA_947259865.1 uncultured Desulfobacterales bacterium
GGCGGTCGTGTGCGGCAGCAGATCGGCGATCACGTGGCCGTGGGCGGCACCTATGTCAACGACGAGCTTTCCGCCAGCGAGTACGAACTGCAGGCCGTGGACACCGAGGTGCGCCTGGGCAAAAACACCCGTATCACTGCAGAATATGCCGAAAGCAGCGGCAGGGACTCCCAGGTATTTGTCAGCAGCGATGGCGGGTTAAACTTCAACAAGACGGCCCCCAACGGCACCGAGGACGGCCGGGCCTGGAAGATTGCGGCCGAAGTGGATGTAGGTGAGTGGTTCGGCAGCCCGGATCGCTACCAGATCGGCGGCTATTTCAAGCGGCTGGAGCAAGGCTTTATCTCTAACAGCAACTTTTTGGAAGAAGGCACCGACAAAATCGGTGTGAACCTGTCGCTGCAGGTCACAGACCACGACAAATTCAAGGCCCGCTTTGATCAGATCAAAACCGAGGCCGGCGCATCCAAAGCCGAGACCGAGACCGATATGGCTATATTGCAGTGGAACCATGACCGGGGCTGGTGGAGTTTGACCGCGGAGTATCAGGGCCAGCGTTTCATGGATTACACCAACGGCCGCGATGAGTATACTAATTTTATTGCCGCCCGTGTCAGGTTCAAGCCGATTCAGGATTTGACCGTTGATATCGAGCACCAACAAACGCTAACCGGAGATGAAAATGATCAAACCACCGCCGGTCTGCAGTATCAGCTGTTTGACAAACTGGCACTGGATGCCAGCGGCACCACCGGCACCCGGGGCCAATCGGTGCAGGGGGGGCTGATTTTGAGCCTGGATGAGGGCCAGCGGGTATATGTGAACCAGCGGCTGTCCGATGAAGCCGGCGGGCGCACCAGCTCAACGGTGCTGGGGGCCGAAGCGCCGGTGGTTGAAACCGCCAAGATCTATTCCGAGTACCAGTGGGAACACACCACCAGCGACGATCGCAATGTAGCTTTCCAGCATTGATTCGGACAGTGAAGACACCACGCGTTACAGTGTGGCCGGCGGTGTGTCCTATGCCAATGGTTCCGGGTTCAAGGCCACCACCCGGCAGGAAATTCGCCGCGAGACCGGAAACCTGGACCGGTTTCAGTATCTGACCACCAACAATATACAGCTCAAACTGGACCCGGATTTTACGGCCCTGGGCAAATTCCGCTACAGCCACACCGAGGATCTGGATCTGGATGAAACCGAGGCCTTTTTCAGAGAATACACCGTGGGGCTGGCCTATCGCCCGGTCAAACACGACCGGTTTAATGCCCTGGCCAAATACACCCGTCTGGCCGAGCAGGGTCCCGATGATCAGGTGGACGGAGCGCCCTTTGAGGCCGATACGAATGTGGCCTCCATCGAATGGTCATTTGACATCAACCGCTGGCTGGAGTGGGTGCAAAAATCAGCTTACAAGACCAAGACCGAAGAGGTGGGGGCCATGCCGGAAAACACCACCCATACGTTTTTGAATATTAACCGGCTCAATGTCAACGTCTACAAAAAGTTTGACCTGGGTGTTGAGTATCGCCTGCTGCATCAAGATGAAGCCGATGATATGCGCCAGGGCTGGTTGACCGAGCTGATGTGGAAACCGGTCAAGCACTTCAGGATCGGGGTGGGCTGGAACTTTACCGACTTTTCCGATAATGAGTTTTCCGACAACGACTACTCCCAGGAAGGCTGGTTTCTGCGGTTCCAGGGAACGTTCTAAACATCTGTTGGATTACATGCTATAATTATTACAAAAATTTATAATTTATCACAGGTTAATTAACGCTAAGAAACAAAATCCGATGATTTTCAGCCGCTTGAAAAAAATAATAAAGACTGCGCTGGAAGGTATTCTGGCGATACTTCTGGTTCTGCTGTTTTACTCGGTATTTCTCTATTTTTTAAATACCCTTTTTCCGTCGGGTACCAGCCTCAAAGCGCTCATAGCAGACCAGGGATCCACTGATTCAAGCCAGTTATCCAAAGATAAAAACCGTGGTGTTATCCATAGCGATGATGCGCATGAATCGGATACGGCTCCGGAAGTCGCCGCGCTGCTCAGCATGACGCGCAACGATGTAAAAAGCAAAGGTGCCGGACAAATTGCGTGGCGATCAGCCCAACAAGGAACGTCACTGTATGACCGCGACGCCGTTCAGACTCTTCGTCGATCAGCGGCCTCCATTCGGTTTGCAGAAAATACCACTCTGGATATGGGGTCTAACTCCCTGGTGATTATTAAACGGCTCACCCATGATCCGGTGTATCGTGAAAAACGTTCGTTCATGGTTCTGGTAGAAGGAGATATGCGCGGTAAAATGGATGCCTCGGATCAGGAATCTGTTTATCTGGAAATAGCCACACCCGGTGCCAAATTTCGGACAGAGAGCGCCGGGTCGGGAGCTGAACAGGTCGATTTCAAAATTTCGGTCAATCCGGATAACTCGACCACCATATCGGTTTATGAGGGAAGTGCAGAGGTCACCGCCGAAGGTGAAACCGTGACGGTTGAAGCCAACCAGTCCACGGTCGTTAGCTTAAACCAGGCACCCATTGACCCCAGAGATTTGCCCCATGCGGTGAAATTGAAAAACCCATCCGGTAACAACACTTTTCGCTACCGGGATCTACCGCCTAAAATTCAATTTGCCTGGAAGGCCCAGCGGGATGCTTCGCGATATCATTTTCTCGTGGCACGGGACAACGGGTTTCGCGATATTGTTACCGATGAGGTTTTTTCAAAGACAAAGTTTGCCCACGGCAACCTGAAGAAGGGGACCTACTACTGGAAAGTCAGTGCCATTGAGGAAACCATAGAAGGATTTTTTAGTGAAACCCGACAGCTCAGGGTTGTTCGGGATCAGAAGCCGCCGCCGCTGAAAGTCAAGTTTCCACCGCAAACGATTTACCGGGGAAGATACACCCTGCGCGGCAAAACCGATCCCGGCGTCAAAGTTTTTGTTGGCGGCCAGCGGGTCAAAACCACGAAAAATGGCAGCTTCCGCTATGATTTAAAGCTGCGACCCGGTTTAAATGTTATTGTGGTAGAAGCGTTCGATGCAGTCAACAATGTCACGTATCGAACGCAACGCATCAATCGAAAAATATAAGGTATAGGAAAAAGACATGCTGAATCGCCTACGTTTTCCCATACGGTTCAAATTCCTGATTGCGTTGCTGCTGGTCATCACGGCCGTGGTGGGCACCATTACCTTTACCATGGCCAAACTGTTTCATGATGACAAATCTGCCTACATTCATGATCTTACTTCGGAGATGGCCATGCATACAGCGGCAGAGACCCGGGCTTTATTGGTGGGATATCGGCAACGTCTCCAGGTGTTCACTCGACTTCTGTTTAATAGACAACTGCAGTCGGAGCAAAAGTCACAGCTACTCAAGCAGCTATTCGAAGATTTCCAGGAATTCGTGGCAATTACGGTCTATCAAAGAGAAGTTGAACAAACAACCGTTTACGATGCCAAGACGCTCGAGGCGGCCGGTCTGACCAAAGACCGCTTGATGGCATATCGCTCCAAACACCCGTTGCCATTTGATTCTATTGAAAAAGGTGTCGCGTTTGTGGCCAATTCTACCATAGCGAGTAAACTCCCGACATTTACCCTGGCCGTTTCAAACCAGATCCAAAACAGCGACACTAAAACTGTGGTCGTGGCGGCCGTTATCCGCTTACAGGGTCTTCATCGTCTGGCGACGCGTTCTAAGGTTTTTACCACCTTTATTGTAAATCACGGAGGCAAAACCCTGGCACACACCGATTTGCAAAGAGTGATCCGTCATAAACCGGTGGACTGGATAACAAAAATGAAACATCTGGGCGGAAAACAAAGCCATGGCGCGACTCTTGAATTTAATTCGAACGGCAAGGAGATGGTCGGCGGAGTGGCGCGCATCGATATCAGCGATTTGTTCGCCGGTGTTCAAATTCCCAAGGCCGCAGCCTATATCACCGCGCGTGAACTGTTAAATAACTTGATGATTGTATCACTGGCGCTATTGATTATCTCGGCCATATTAAGCCTGTTTGGGTCCCGGCTTATAACCCGTCCCCTGGAACGTTTGGCCAAAGCTACAAAAGCCGTGGCCAAAGGACAATTTGATATTCAGGTCGCCCTGTCCGCCAAGGATGAAATCGGGAAATTGGCGCAGTCTTTTAACAAGATGACTTCCGAACTGGATTCCCGTGAAAGGGCGCTCAAGGATACCCAGGCAGCACTGATCCAGTCCGAGAAACTGGCGGCCTTCGGTCAACTGGGGGCCGGGATAGCCCACGAGGTAAAGAATCCGCTGGCCGGGATCCTGGGGCTGACCCAGCTATCCTTGCGCAAAGCTGAAAAAGATACCCCGGTTCATGAAAACCTTACCATTATAGAAAAAGAGGCCACTCGCTGTGCAACGATTATTCAAAACCTTTTGAAGTTTGCCCGGCAAGAGAAAGTGGCCTTTGAATCGGTCGACCTCAATCAGGTAGCCAATGATGCTATGGCGATTGTTGAGCACCAGCTTGAAATGAACAAGGTAAAGATCCAGAGAGAATTCGCCCCGGATCTTCCGGTGATACCGGGCAATTCAAACCAGATACAGCAGGTGCTGATAAATCTTATGATCAATGCCCAGCAGGCCATGGAGGGTAATCCCGGAGAGGTCACGGTGACCACCGCCAGCTCAAATTCCAGCCATGTGCAAGTGCAGGTCAGAGACAACGGTCCCGGTATACCGGAAGATTTACAGGCCAAAATATTTGAACCTTTTTTTACAACCAAAGAGGTCGGCAAAGGCACGGGGCTGGGTTTGTCGGTCAGCTATGGAATTATCACAGAACATAAGGGTGACATCCAGGTGGAAAGCTCGTCTGAAACGGGGACAATATTTAAAATTACCCTTCCGGCGGCAGGCTTGAGAACAGCATGTCCCAGCTGCGAGCAAACATATCCGATACGGGAAGGTCAGCTTGGTCTAAAAAATAAGTGTAAAAAATGGTGGGACCATTTTTAAAATAAAGCAACAAGCGTGACTTCAATTTAGGCGAAAGGCAGGTTTAGGTTATTATGACGCTTCAAAACCAATTAAATATTCTGGTAGTGGATGATGAGGACAGCATTCGAGCCGTACTGACCAACGTGCTCCAAGACGATGGATTTGCTGTGACAGAGGCAGCCAGCGGTGAGGCGGCCCTGGACCTCTTTAAACAGAGAGTTTTCGATCTGGTTATCAGTGATATCGTCATGCCGGGGATAAACGGTATTGAGTTGCTTGAAAGGATAAAGGATCTTAATCCAGCCACCCAGGTAATTATCATTACCAGTCATGCCTCTCTTGACACAGCCGTTCAAGCGCTCAGATGCGGTGCCTATGACTATCTTTTTAAACCGTTTGAAGACATAAATTTAATCTCGGCGGTAACCAAACGTGCCATCGAAAAAATCCGTCTGACTTCTGAAAATCGCCGGCTGCTGGCCAAATTGAAAGATAAAAATATGGAACTCGAGCGACGGGTAGTCGAACGAACGGCCGAGTTGCAGAAAACCAATTTACAGCTGACCAAGGAAATAAAGGAACGCATACGCGCGCAAGATGCAGCCGAATCCGCTAACAAGGCCAAAAGCGAATTTATGGCCAACATGAGTCACGAACTCCGAACGCCTTTGAATCATATTATCGGCTTTACCGAGATTCTTTTGGGTAAACATTTCGGAGACCTAAACGATGTGCAGAACGAATATCTCAATGATGTTCTGCAAAACAGCAAGCATCTGCTGGCTTTGATCAGTGATATCCTGGATCTTGCGAAAATAGAGGCCGGTCGCATGCAGCTGGCATCTTCAGATATCAACCTGAAAGTGCTTTTGGAAAAGAGCCTTAAAGTTATTGAAGCCAGTGCCCGGGAGCGCAGGATCCAGCTGATAATTGGTGTAGATGGCATTTCCACAAGCATAAAGGCGGATGAACTGAAATTAAAGCAAATCATTTTTAATCTACTTTCCAATGCTGTCAAATTCACGCCCGATGGCGGTAAGGTCCGTTTGAGTGCCCAAATGCTGAGCGGTTGTGTCATCCGCCCGGGACGCCGCTGGAAAGATCCGCAATCCTTGAGAATTGTTGAAGAGCCCCTAGCCAAAAATCCGGACAAGGCAAACGATCTGAGGAAATGTGTCCAGATTTCAGTCTCTGACACCGGCATCGGCATTAACCCCCAGGACCAGGCACGCATTTTCGATCGTTTTGAACAGATCAAGGAATCGATGAACGGCAGTCGCCAGGGGGCCGGTTTGGGTCTGACCCTGACAAAAACGCTGGTTGAAATGCACGGTGGCAAGATTTGGGTCGATAGTGAAGGCCAGGGCAAAGGTAGCAGGTTTAATTTTATCATACCGGTTTAAAAATAAATTAGCGCTGGAAAGGGACAAATCAATATGCCCAAAGGTACTTTGCTCGTAATTGAAGACAACAAAAAAAACATGAAGCTGGTAAAAGATCTTCTTCAGATCGGCCGCTATCAGGTATTTGAAGCACCGGATGCCGAATCGGGCATAAAATTGGCTCGGGAGCACCAGCCGGATGTCATATTAATGGATCTTAAACTTCCGGGAATGGACGGATTGAGTGCTACCAGGATTATCCGGGCTGATAATAAATTAAAGGATACGGCGATCGCTGCTTTGACCGCGCATGTGATGCAGGGCATGGAGGAAAAAGCCAGGCGGGCAGGCTGTGATGAGTTTATAGCCAAACCGATCGACACCCGCAGTTTTCTGGATACTGTCGCCAAGCTTTTGCAAAAGTCCCGGAAACCCGCGGAGTTTATACAGCAGAAGGAAGTAATTCAGGTCAAGGGGATGCGGGCGAAAAGGATGGTAAACGATATGCGTATACTGGTTGTGGATGATGAGGACAGCGTTCGAAAAGTTATGTCCCAGGTGCTGCAAGATGAGGGGTTTGCGGTAACTGAAGCTGCCAACGGCAAACAGGCGCTGGAATGCATGCAAAAAGATCTCTATTCTCTGGTTATCACCGATATTGTCATGCCGGAAATGACCGGTCTCGAACTGCTCGAAAAAATAAAAGATCAAAGCCCCGAGACCCAGGTCATTATTATTACCAGTCATGCGTCACTGGAAACTGCGATATCGGCCATGCGGCATGGTGCCTACGATTATCTATTCAAACCCTTTAAGGACCTGGATTTGATTTCAGCTGCGGCCAATCGTGCCATCGAAAAAGTTCGCCTTATCGCCGAAAATCAAAATTTGTTGCGGCAATTGAAGAAAAAGAACCGGGAGCTGAAGCACGTCAATGAAACCTTGAAAAATTTGGCCAGCCGGGACGGTTTAACCGGTCTATATAATCATCGCTACTTTCCTTTGAATTATACCGATCCAGCCGAAATAAGGATACGTTTTCCCTGCTCTTTTTAGATCTGGATTTTTTTAAACAATACAATGATAAAAACGGGCACTTGGAAGGCGACAAACTGCTTCAGTCTTTTTCAGGAATTCTGAAAAAATCTATCCGTAGATCCAATATCGTGGCCCGTTACGGGGGCGAGGAGTTTGTGCTCCTGCTACCCGAAACATCAAAAGCCAACGCTCGCATTGTCGGCGAGAAAATCCGCCGCCAGGTTGAATCATACCCCTTCAAGGGGCGCGAAACGCAACCCTTGGGGAAAGTTACAATCAGTATTGGAATATCATCATACCCGGATGATGGTAACGATCGTGCTTCGCTGATCCAGTGTGCCGACGGCGCAATGTACCGGGCCAAGAACAGCGGGCGCAACAAAGTGTGTTTGTGGTCGGCGGATCAGGTTCCAAATGTTTAGATGGATTGTGGAATCTCAAAAGGCCCTAAAAATATTATCCGGGATGCAAATGCAGGAGGTAAAAAAACCTAACCAATGCCCCGACCCCTGAATCAATTTCGAAACTACACCTCTCATCGCAATATGGGAACTATTTGCGGCGAAGATAAACGGAGATAGTAGCAAATGAAAAATGTATTGTTTGTAGATGACGAAGAAACTTTGCTTCGTATAATGGTTGGCAGATTTGAGGACTACAACGATCGATTCGAAGTACTTACGGCCGGCAATGGTAAGGAGGCCATTGAAATTCTTGCATCAAAACCGATCGATCTGGTTGTCACCGATCTTAAAATGCCGGTCATGGATGGTGTCGAACTTCTAGCCCACATGAGCGCCAATTATCCGTCTATCCCGGCCATCACCGTCAGTGCATTTTGTACGCCCAAGATACAAAAAATGCTTGAGAAAATGGGTACTTTACGCGTAATGGACAAGCCGGTGAACCTGGATTTGCTGGCCCAGGCCGTCATCGAAGGACTGGATCGTTCGCACCGGGGCGGGTCACTTAGCTGTGTTTCCCTCAGCAGTTTCCTGCAAATCATCGAAATGGAGGAAAAGACCTGTATGTTGGAAGTGCATGGCGAGGGACCCATGCGGGGCTATTTGTATATGGTCCGGGGCGAACTGTATGATGCCACCTGCGGCGTTCTGCACAAAGAAGAAGCCGCTTATGCCATGATTGCCTGGGATGATATTCAATTGTATATAAAAGACCTTCCGAAGGAAAAACCAGAAAAACGGATTGAAAAAGGGCTGATGTCCGTTGTTATGGAAGGTTTAAAAAGAAAAGATGAATTAAACCCGGCCAAAGAGTCGGATTCGCCTGAACCGGAATCGGCCCGGGAAAATACAGAGGAAAGCCTGATGGCAGAATTCGATCGAGCACTTGCGGGCTTTGAGGAAGAACCGATCACACCGGTTTCAAAGATATCGACGATTGAGCAAGGCCCGGCCAAATCCAAGGCTGAAGACAAGGTTACAGCCAGTGGTAATATATTTAACATTACGCATTCCAATGCCAGCGAGGGTAAACTGCTGCGCGATTTGATGACAGAGTTGCAAAGCATCGTTGAAGTTGATCTGGTCGTTTTGATGAGCCAGGTAAAAAACAACCCCGGGGTGTTCAGAATAGAGGATATCGTTTTCGATGGGTCGACATCAATACTCAAAGGCACTGTTTATTCCATTCAAGATTCCAGTATCTATGAGGTTGTGAAGCGCAGGAATCCGGTGGTTATAAATTTGAACGGTTCCAATTCCAGCGATTTTGAAAAGCAGTTGTTTGAAAGTCTCGGGATAAAATCTTACATCTGCGTACC
This sequence comes from uncultured Desulfobacterales bacterium, assembly GCA_947259865.1. The sequence goes on from CAMYNZ010000343.1 coordinate 9,196, forward strand.
CCTGCTCAGCGGGGACACGGTGTCCCGGACTTTGGTTTTAGGCGCCAAAAGGACTGCAAATTTTTCGAAGGCCGGGGGTTATATGGACTGGATTGCGTGCGGGCTATCCATGGCGCTGGAGCGAAAACGACTGTCTTCGACCGTTGCCAAACAAAAGCAAGCTTTGAACGCAGCCCACCAAATAGGGCTGGCCCTTGTTTCCAGGAACTATGATATTGAGAAAGTGCTGAATCGGTCGATGGAACATATCCGGAAAATTATGAATGTCGAAGCCGGAACGCTTTATGTGAAGGAAAAGGATCAGCTGAAGATTGCCACGGCTTTTAATACCAAAATCGATGCAGTCAAAAAATACCGGCTTAAAATTGGACAGGGCGTTGCCGGCTATGTCGCTGCCAAGGGCAAAGCCATGATAGAAAATGATACTAAAAAATCATCTCATTTTTTCCAGGAGATCGATAAGCTGACCGGATTCAATACGCGTTCTGTTTTATGTGTGCCGCTTTTTTCCCAGCGTAAAGTCATCGGTGCGCTTGAACTCCTCAACAAGATCGATAGCAATTTTGATGGTGTCGATGAAACCGTTTTACATTCTCTGGCGGACGCACTCATTCTGGTTCTGCTGGGCGCTCAACACCAAAAGCAGGCCATGCAAAAAAAAGATAATTGAGGGTTCGGGGGTTTTGGATGCCACCGCGCCCTCAATGATTAAACCTACGAACTGCCTGACGGTTTGAAAAATCAATGTTTTAAGATCAATCATCGGTTGACATTTCTTTCATTTCTCGACTATCACTTATCACCTGTTATCCCGCACCCATTTCATATATTTTGATGGCAATACCACCGGAGGTTTACATGGCCACTATTCAACCGATAAACTACAGAATCCAATTGTCACCGGACCTGGTGAACTTCAGGTTTGAGGGCAATGTCGAAATTCTACTGGAAGCCAACAAGCCTGTTGATGAGATTATTCTGAATATCCTGGATATGGCTATCTGGAGCTGTAAAGTAAAGCTGGAAGATGATGCCGTGGATTGCAGCTACCGGGTCGACCCGGCAAAAGAAGAATTACGTATTTCTCTGCCCCAAAATCTGGCGGGAAAAATCAGTTTGCAGATTGCATATGAAGGCAACATTAACGATAAAATGGCTGGTTTTTACCGAAGCGCCTACCGTCAAAATGGCGATACCCGTTTTATAGCAGTGACGCAGTTTGAAGAAAGTGATGCCCGCAGAGCCTTTCCCTGTCTCGACCACCCGGCAATGAAGGCCACTTTCGACGTTGAGCTGACGATCGATGAAAAGATCAGGGCCATTTCCAACGGAAGTGTAAAAAAGGAACTGGCACTGGGCGATGGCAAAAAACAGGTAATATTCCATCAAACACCCCAAATGTCGACTTATCTGGTCTTTTTTGGTGTCGGTGAATTCGACATCATTGAGAGCCAAACCGATGAACGGGTCCGGGTGGCAACCGTTCCGGGAATGTCCCGATATGGCCAATTCGGGCTTGAATTCGATATGGCCAATTCGGGCTTGAATTCGGCGTGAATGCACTTAAATTCTGTGAACAATATTATCAAATCCCTTACCCGCTTCCCAAAATGGATCTGATTGCGATCCCTGATTTTGCTTTTGGTGCCATGGAGAACTGGGGTGCGATTACATTCCGGGAAAATCTGCTCCTTTATTACCCGGACATTACCTCAACCTCAGGTCAGGAGCGGATATGTGAAGTCATTGCCCACGAAATTGCCCATCAGTGGTTTGGCAATCTGGTTACCCCCGCCGATTGGAAATATCTTTGGCTCAATGAGAGTTTTGCAACCTATTTCGGATTTGGCGTGGTGGATCATTATCATCCGGAATGGGGGGTATGGGAACAGTTTTTAAACGGGCAAACCGCAGGTGCCCTTGCCAGAGACGCCTTACACGAAAATTTTGCCATCGAAATACCCGGTGGAGAGCACATTGTCATCAACACCAGCACCGCGCCGATTATTTACAGTAAAGGCGCCAGCATTTTAAGACAGGTTGAAGGCTATATCGGTCAGGATAGCTTTCGAAGCGGGCTGTCCCGCTATCTCAAAAAACATGCCTACGGCAATGCTTCCAGTCACCATCTTTGGGAAGCCTTTGAAGAAGTCTCCGATAAGCCGCTTACGCCGATGATGCAAAGCTGGATTGAGCAACCGGGCTTTCCTGTCGTTGAAGCAGAAAGAAAAGGTGACACACTTTTTCTCAGCCAAAAAAGGTTTACCTATCTGCCGGATACCTTTGATCAGCATTGGCTGATTCCCATCAATGTTCTGATCTTCAACAGCCAGGGTGATTCAAGTGAAATTGAAACCCTTTTTGACAAGAGCCACACCCAAATTGATCTGGGTGCTGATGCCCTGAGCTATAAAGTCAATTCCGGCCAGACCGGATTTTACCGGGTGAAATATAAAACCCCCGGTGATCTGGCTGAAGTCGGTAAAAGGGTTCTGAATCGGCAACTGCCGCCCGAAGACCGCTGGGGTCTGCAAAATGATCTTTTTGCCCTGGTCAGATGCGGTGAGGCCACCATCGATGATTATCTGAATTTTCTGTCCAATTATCAAAATGAAGATGCTTTTTTACCCCTCAGCAGCATCGCCGGCAATTTGTTCCAATCTTATTTGGTTTTGGATGGTGCCAGCAGAAATAAAATTATTGCGATCGGCAAGTCATTGCTCGAAAACACGCTTGAAAAAATCGGCTACAATCCCGCAGACAACGAATCACAAACCATCGCCATTCTCAGAGACCAAATTATCCTCCAGGCGGTGATTTACGGCTCGGACCCCACGGCACGGTTTGCGGCCGATAAATTTAAATCCCTCACCCGGGGCGGTGATATCCATCCCGATATCCAAAAAAGCATTTTACAGGTGGGCGCTTTGAAAGGCAAAGACAGCGCTTACAGATGGTTGATTGAGCGGTTCCAATCTTCGGTGAGTGAACACGAACGTCTGAATATCCTTGCGGCCCTGGGGTGTTTCGGCCGTGAACAGCTCATACATAAAGCCCTGCAGTATGTTCTGGACAAAGTGCCGGATCGCAATAAATTCATTCCCATTGTTGCGGCTGTTGCCAATCCGTATGCACTGGATTACCTGTGGGACTGGTACCTGGTGCATCGGGCAGCGCTAGAAAATTTTCACCCCATGCTCTATGAACGGGTGATTGCCGCAATCATACCGCAATGCGGCATTAAAAGGGAGAAAGATGTTAAGCAATTCTTTAATCAATATATGCAAAAAAACCCGCATACAAAGGAAGTTGTAAAACTATCCCTTGAAAGATTGGAGATTAATATCCGCATGAAAATCGCCTAATGTATCCCCCGGAAAATCCAAAT
>CAMYNZ010000344.1 GCA_947259865.1 uncultured Desulfobacterales bacterium
ATATGCGCGCCAAGGTGTCCAGTAGTATTTCTCCCAGCCTTGGGTTACCCCGTCGTAGTCATGGTCAGGGACATCAAGGTGAATCAAGTCAATTCGCCCTTGATCATCTTCCGGCGTGAAGCACAAGATCAAAGAGGAGTCTGGGTCCTCGGCCTTAAACACATTGGAACGCCACGACTGTATGATCAGCCTCGGTTTTACAACCTCAAGGGTCGTACCTGTCAAGGCGCCATCAAAGGCCCTGAATTTAGCGCCTCTTTCATCTCCAATCTCGACGGATGCACCGGTGATTGCTTGGTGGGTGGAGGGATCTAAGTACATTTCAAATAATCTTTCGGCCGTCGCCGGTAAGACTAAAGTTTGACGAATGACATTTCTCATTGTTGTAATCCCCTTTTACTTGGTGCTTAGCGTCGCAAATAAGCTGCGGGCCACAATTTTTCCAAACCGGCAGGGCATTTACGGTAAAGCACCCGACTTCTTCATGGCCTGCCGCGGCGAAGCTCGCCAGGGTGAAGACGGGTCAGCTACATTTGATTTGTCATATGAAAGGATTTCTAAAATGCACGTTATTCATTCAATGCCGATAATTTGTATCTTTTATCTATCCACCATCCAGTTAAAGGAAACGCCATCCAGGGGACGATATAGTAAACTGTAACATACCAGTATTTCCAAAGAAAGCTCGTTCCATAGCCAAGATAGAATGCACAATAAATAAGATCATATATGAATAATGGAACTGTAATATAAAAAGAAAGCCAAAGGCTAATCGACAGTCCACGATTTTGCCGCGCAAGCTTCGCACTGAAATAAACGATAAACCAAATTGGCGGGAAAATTAAGATATCAAAAATAACCATGAATTTGGTTGAATATTGCTGATAGTAATTGGGAAGGCCAACAATCCAAAATAGAATCCAAGCCAAGGTAACATATGATAGAAGTCGCAGGTGTTTTCTAACCCATTTTGAATGTATCATTTTGAAAAAACGTATTTTTCAGCGGACTCGGTTCCCTCGCCGCTGAAGAAAATGGTTTTGCAAAAACTAATTTATTTCAACAGTTAATGCAGGATTAAATCCTCTTCGCGGCTCATCAGGATAGCCGAGAGGATTACAAATTACCCTTGTTTCTCCGATGCGGTAGTCAAATGCGGTATGGATGTGTCCATGTACCCATAACTTTATTTTCGATGAAGAAATAAAATCAACCATGTTTGACGCAAAGGCAGCGCTTAAAGGGTCCTTGCGGTCTTTGGCTGGAATTGAGTTAATGCTCGGTGCGTGATGCGTAACGACAACGACTTTTTGGGCGTCGTATTTCTTAATTTCTCTTTCAAGCCAGTTTTTGGATTGTTTATGCCAAATGACCGTGTAGGATGGTTGGATTTTACTATATCGGGGACTTATCCTGATTAATTTGTAATCATTCATCCGCATTTTTGCAGAAGCAATCGAAACATCTAGGCTATCTAATAGTTGAAAGTCCGTCCAGAGCGTGCAACCTAAAAACCTAACACCATCAATTGAGATAGATTGATTTTCAAGAACATGAATATTCGTGCCTTTTGTTTTTTCTTCCAATTTTTCAAATAGTCTTGGAGTGGCCTCTCTATAGAATTCGTGATTGCCAAGTATATAAATTACCTCTTTTTTTTTTATATTTTCTCTTGCCCAGTTGAAACCTTTATCTCCTAAATGGATATCGCCAGCAAGAATCACGGCATCAGCGCCTGTATCAACTATTTCATAGGGAGCAAATTCTATGTGAAGATCACTTAAAATCTGAAGTTTCATATTTCTATTTGAGCTGCACAACGGCGCCATAACCGGCCGGAAAACCGGGCAGCGGTTTGAAGATCCAGCCCACGACCTGGGCGATGGTTGATGGCCTTGTTATGCATATTCATATTTATCACCTACAAAGTTTTCTGACTCTGACCAGGCTAAGAAGTCTTTTTCAAGTTTTGAAAATTCTCTAAAAAGCTTGCCAAGCCTATTTATAGAGGCCGGCTCGGTTTGGATACAGAATTCAGCTATTTCACGATAAGGTAAATCATTGTTGTTACAGAACCTTATCTGGATTGCCGAGCTTCCACGCCGATCTGTTGTAAAAACACGAAACCTAAAATAATAAGCAAAGCGGTCTTCTGGCTTTTCGGAACCAATTTCATAGAGGAAAACATCACTGCTGTTACGAGGAAATTGTTCAAGATTCTCGGCCATTTTTATTAATGACTCAGCATTGTCGTAATACTCGAATCGTGATGACACCTTTCCATTAGAAACATCCCAGACCAGTTGTAAATGGTAGGGTTCTTCGTATGGAATTCTTTCAATTTTAATGTGGTAACTCATATCTTTCTATGTGCATAACGTTTGGGGGGAGACGCGGTAAACGCGGCAGCGTTTATCCCGTCGAACTCGACCCGATTGCTAACTGTTGGTGCTGCTTTGATTTTGTTTCGCAAACCATTGAGGCAACTCTGGGTTGATCTTTTCCCAAAAAATACCGTGATAAGATACTTTTCGTGTTTCTAACACTATCAATACAATAGTGGCGGCCAAACTTATTCCGATTGCGGTTCCCCACGAAGGTATGCCTTGCTTTAATGATGAGGAGAAAACCAGAACAAATATTGTACCCCAAATTAGCTCTGGGATTCGTGACATTCTGGTTACGTTACAGAACAGGAAAAAATGGGTTACGACAAAAAAAACTGTAAAGCATAAGGTTCCTGAATAGCGATAAAGGGCTAGTGTTGCGACTATTGAGACGGTAATAACTCCAATATCTAATTTCGATAATCTGAAACCTGGCTTAAATTGCATAAGTAGTTGTACAGTTAACGTTTTGAGCTAACCTGCCGGCCTCCTATGCCCCGAGCCTGCGCAGGCCCTTAGGTAAAACCGCAGAGTTTCTCCGGCCAGGTTAAGCGTCTTGATAGCTGCTATTATGGGTACCTATCTTCTTTAAGCTTCAATTGCTTCAGTCGTTACTCGTTTTGCCATGTACCAGTGGATAGCAAAGACCACTATGTCTATGAGAATTATAATAAAAATCTGCGTCAAGCTTTGGGCCGCATTGCGTTGTTCAGACTTTAGCGCTGCCTGATAACTCTCCTTTCGGAGTCTTGTCAATTCATCATCCTGTGGTCTCGGTTTTTCTTTCGGCCAGTTACTGAGATACGCTTTATTTGACTGGTGATGCTCATAGGTATAGGAGCTTATGGTGAATTCCGGTTTTAGAAATTGGATAAGGTCATAAATCCCAATTCCAAGCGCCACCACAAAACAAACAAGGGTGACAAAACAGACTGCCAGGGCGTACACTTCCACCAGAGTTCTTTTCATCTATTACCCCTCTGTATACTAACGTGGAGCTGAGGGGCAGCAAGGGGGACAAGGTTTTTGCTAAAGGCACGGTTAATGAAAAATAGGCTATTTCGAAATCCGCGATTCCCTTGCTGCTCATTCAAGCGGTTTGTTGGGCTATCATTTCTCATAGATCAAGTAGCATGCGAAACATCCCGGGAGAACCTATTTGAGCCTCGAAATAGGGATCACGAATTTCATCAAGAATTTTGAAACCGTGTTTCTCGTAGAGCCGCTGTGCAGCAACATTTCCTATGTAAATATTTATTTGAGCGCGTTTGAATCCTTGTTGCCTGCCCGTTAGCAAAATTGCCTTAAGCAATTTGCTAACAATGCCTTTTCTGCGAAATTCATTAACAGCGGCGACACTATCGACGACCCAAGCACCCTTAACCGATTCTGGTATACAGTTTAATATCCTTGGTGGGCTACCGTTCTCAGGAGCATCCGGGGATGACCCCCATACCTCTTGAAAAACTTCTGGAAGAGCCTCCCATAATGCGGGATTTCCTGAAGTAGCAGGATCGTAGCCCCCGAGGCCAGCTACTGGGGAACCATTAACATCAGCTAAGAGATAGCATGAATGATGAAATAGATGCGGTATTTTTGTAACGGAAAGCAGTTTAAGGAAATAGAGACATTTTTCCTCGGGCATTTCAAGAATCACTTCCCAAATTCCTTTTTTTACATGAGCCCGTCCCGCGG
>CAMYNZ010000345.1 GCA_947259865.1 uncultured Desulfobacterales bacterium
AGGGTGTCAACCGCCTCGACGGCTTTTTTCACTCAAAACCGGGATGTGCTGCGGTTGTTCCATCTGTCTTTAATGAACAAGGGTATTTTTATACCCAACAGGGGGTTCTTTGCTATTTCGACACCCATGACCGAAGCGGACACCGATAAAGCGGCCGAAGCAACAGCCGAGTGCTTGACCGAGTTGAAACCTCTGATACGAGAAATCGCGCCGCAACTGATCGGCTGATTTATTTTATAAATTATGTTCCCCATATTGTCTTTGGATCGATTAGGGCTTTGGTTAACAAGGGATGAGAAAAATGGCGATGATGGATAAATCTAAGGTGATTAAAGTCGCGGTAATCCAGGCTGCCCCCGTTTTGTTTGATCGTGAAGCCACCATAGAAAAAGCAAGTCGATTGATCACTGAAGCAGGCAAAGAAGGGGCTAAACTCGTTTTGCTACCCGAAGCATTTATTCCTGTTTATCCCAGAGGCTTGAGCTTTGGAATGGTCGTTGGCAGCCGGACCCCGGAGGGCCGCGTAGTATGGCAAAAGTACTGGGAAAACGCTGTTGAGGTACCCAGCGCGGCTACAGATGCTTTAGGCGCCGCCGCCCAGGAAGCCGGTGTATATCTGGCCCTTGGGATTATCGAGCGTGACAGCGAATACAGCGGTGGAACCCTTTATTGCACCATGCTTTATTTTAGCCCCGGGGGCAAGTTGCTCGGGAAGCACCGCAAATTGAAACCGACCGGTGCAGAACGTCTGGTATGGGGTGAGGGTGACGGCAGCACCCTGCCTGTTTTTGAAACCGAGATCGGAAGGATTGGTGGTCTGATTTGCTGGGAAAACTATATGCCAATGGCCCGAATGGCAATGTACAGCAAAGGGGTGCAACTCTATCTGGCACCCACAGCGGATCCGCGTGATACATGGCAATCCAGCATGCGTCACATCGCCTGTGAAGGACGCTGCTTTGTCCTGGGATGCAACCAATATGTGACCAAGCAAATGTATCCCGATGATTTGATGGGGCTGGATGAGCTTAAGGATCAGCCGGATGTCATGTGTCGCGGCGGGAGCGTTATCGTATCGCCACTGGGGGAAGTACTGGCCGGGCCCCTTTATGACAAGGAAGGAATTTTGTATGCCGAGCTTGATATGGCTGAGATTGTCAGGGGGAAAGTTGATTTTGATGTTGTCGGCCACTATGCGCGTCCGGATGTCTTTCAACTATTTGTTAATGAAAAACCATTGACACCGGTTATTAACAAGCGCGATGAGGGTGATACCTAAAAGCTATCTCAAAAATGCATTTTACCCGTCAGAGATCTTTGGCGGTCTATCGCTCAATGGCGGCGTTGTCCCGCGAATTGAAATGCTCAGGCGGGAAAGGGTTGACCCGTTGAGCCCGTTGGCCCGTTAGCCAGTTAAAAATCGGATGGATTCCTTTTTCTAACGGGCTAAACCGGCTCAACTGGCATACCGGCAAACCTCAATAGCGCTCGCATAAACCACTCAAACCTGATGTTAAACTTTGTAAGTTATGTGTGGACGCAACACGGGAACCAATATTAAAGTAAAGGAGCAAGAAAATGGCCAGTAAAAAACTGTCGGTTATCGACCTTCAGAAAATGAAAGAAAAAAATGAGAAAGCTGTCTGGGTCACGGCCTATGATTTTATCACCGCCCAGTTGGCGGAGCAAGCCGGTATGGATATGATACTGGTGGGCGATAGCCTGGGCATGTGTATTTATGGTTACGACGGCACCATACCGGTCACCATGGACCAGTGCATTTATCACTGTGAGGCCGTGCGGCGGGCGGCACCCAACACATTTGTCATCGGTGATATGCCTTTTGGATCCTATCAGATCAGTGTCGAAGAGGCCGTTGTCAACGCCGTCCGTTTTCACAAAGAGGCTAATGTGGACGCCGTGAAGCTGGAAGGCGGCAATCAGGTGCTGGACGTTGTCCGAAAGATCACTGACAGCGGTATGCTGGTGATGGGCCATGTTGGATTGACACCCCAGTCCTCCAATGCTCTGGGCGGCTTTAAAGCCCAGGGTCGAACCGCAGAAACGGCCATGGCCTTAATTGACGACGCCCGGGGCCTTTATGAAGCCGGCGCTTTTTCAATATTGATTGAAGCTGTGCCCCCTGAAGTGACTGAAATTATTCGCGATGAATTGCCTATCCCGATATACGGTATTGGTGCCGGCATCCACGCCGATGGCCAGGTGATGATTGTTTCCGACATCGTGGGACATTTTCAGGCCTTTACGCCTAAATTTGTCAAGCGCTACGGCGACGTGGCCGGTGAGATCACCCGGTCATTCGAAGCATATGTAAAGGATGTCAAGGAAAGCCAATTCCCGGCGGACGAACATTCCTATCAAATGATAGCGGGTGAGTTGTCCAAGCTGCAGGATGCAATTAAATAAGCCAGGCGTTTCCCATGATCACGGTCGAGAAAATAAATGACGCCACTTTTAGAGTCACTGTAAAGAGCACCCGGACAACCACGCATGAAGTTAGCGTCAGGCCGTCATATTACGAGAAATTAACCGGCGGCCATGTTGCAATTGAGACCCTGGTAAAAAAGTCATTTGAATTTCTCCTTGAACGCGAAAGCAACACCGACATATTACGAACCTTCGATCTTCCTGTTATCGGCAGTTATTTCCCCGAATATGAAATAACCCTACAGCACTGGCTTAAAAATCTATGAGCCTGAAAAACGAGGCGATATGCGGGTGTATCATCGGAACTGCGATCGGTGATGCTCTGGGTTTGCCCTATGAGGGCCTTTCGCCCGACAGGGCCAGTCGCCTGTTTAAAGCCCCCGACCGCTACCACCTCCTGCTCAATCGCGGCATGCTGTCTGATGATACCGAGCACACCTGTATGGTTGCCCAGGCGCTGATTGCTTCCGGCGGGGATGTAGACAAATTTACTCAGGATCTTGCACGAAGACTCCGTTATTGGCTTTTGGGTTTGCCGGCCGGCATCGGATTTGCCACCCTGCGGTCTATTTTAAAATTGTGGATGGGTTTCTCGCCGAAAAAAAGCGGGGTATTTTCAGCCGGTAACGGTCCGGCCATGCGGGTCGCCATCATTGGCGTTTGCTATGGCGATGATGAGACCCGTCTGAAGGAGCTTGTTAAAGCCGCAACTATAATCACCCACACAGATCCTAAAGCGTACTGGGGAGCGCTGGCTATTGCGCTGGCAGCCCATCAAAATTTCGCCGCACGCCTTGTCCTTGATGCCGAAGATTACTACAACCGGCTGGAACAATTACTCGCTACTGAAATGGCCGGTGATTTCCTGGATCTTATAAAACAGGTGGTTGAAAGCGTTGCCAAAGGCAAGTATACGCGAGAATTTGTCGAGTCCCAAAAACTCCAGAAAGGTATCACAGGCTACACCTATCACAGTGTCCCCGCAGTTATCCATGCCTGGCTATCGAATCCCAGAGACTTCAAGAAGGCCATTCTGGAAATTATCGGGTGCGGTGGTGACACGGATACAACCGCCGCCATCCTGGGTGGTATTGTGGGAGCGGCCGTCGGTCCGGCGGGAATACCGGATAAATGGGTGAATAACCTCTGGGAATGGCCCAGAACGATCAACTGGATGAGACAACTCGGTCATCAGCTCGATACTGTCTTGACATCCGCCCGGGCCGACCGACCCCTCCGGCTGCCAGTAACAGGAATCCTGTTGCGCAATCTGTTGTTTACAAGTATCATTTTATTGCATGCTATCAGGAGGTTGTTGCCACCGTATTAAAAAGCCGAAGGCGAATTTTAACCGCCCGCTATGCTCAAGATTCACCCAGTTAAATAAGATTTGAGCTTTTTATTTAAAGGTATTGCGGAATTATAAGTCTTCGAGGTTTTTTGCTTCAACCAAGCCTTTTTTATGTTGCTCAAATCTCAGTTTGAGATTCTGGGTAAAACCAACGAAAAAGTTCTCATCCTTTGTGTTTTTAAAGAGTGTGTATAATACATAAAAACTCAAACTATATAACCGGGCAAGGAGATCGCAGAGGATATCATTCTTTCCCTTTGCCGCTGAGAGGCCCCGA
>CAMYNZ010000346.1 GCA_947259865.1 uncultured Desulfobacterales bacterium
CGGATTTGATTTTTTTCATCGTGATATCATCAAAGGAATCGCCGAAAGTGCCAAAATAAGTGCTTCTGTAATAGAGACGCTGGAGAAGCAAAGGTTGTCGGGTGTTGAGGATTTTATATCTTCCCTGGTCAACAAGCAATATCTATATCCGGGGCTGTATTTGGAACATCTTATGCAGGTAGTATGTACCATAGCGGAACATGGCCGGGCGGTAATCGTAGGCAGAGGCGCAAATTTCATTCTCCCTCATGAAAAAAGATTCAGTGTGCGGGTGGTGGCGCCGTTGGAGGTGAGAATTCAAAATATTGTCCGCCGATATGGCGTTTCGGCCGAAGAGGCCAAACGACGTGTTATCAGAAGGGAATCACGACGTAGTGGTTTTATTCGGCAATCTTTTAATGCGGATATTTCAGACCCCATTCATTACAACCTTACGATAAATACCGGAACAATGAGTATCGAATCTGCGGTAGAGGCGGTCATCGGGGCCGTTATGGTCAGGCTGGCCGATCGTGATTGAGTCGTGAGATCAATTTCACTCTTGACCGAGACTTACATTTTAACTATATCTGTTGGTCTGAACGGCTTATCTTTTTTGGGGAAATTCTCTAACAAAAAAAGGGGAAAGAAAGGAGGGGAGTATGAAAAAATTATTCGTACTTTGTTTAACCGTTTTGATGCTGCTGTCTTTGGGTACCCTGGCAGGGGCCAAAACACTGAAGGTGGGTTTGGATGCAGGTCCCGTATCACAAGACCCCCAGGTCCAGCTGTCCGGCGGCATGCTTCAATATTCACACTGGGTTTTTGATCCCCTGGTGCGCTATGCCCAGGACATGAGTTTTGAGCCCCGCCTGGCCGAAAAGTGGGAACGCCTCGATGATCTGACCATGCGCTTCTACTTGCGCAAAGGGGTCAAATTCCACAGCGGTAATCCCTTTACGGCCAAGGATGTGAAATTTACCTTTGAGCGCTTCTACGAAAGCCCGGATTTTAAGGGCCTCTTCACGCCGTTTGAAGGCTGCACTATCGTTGATGATCACACCATCGATATAAAGACTAAAAAGCCTTACGCGCTGCTGATCAACATGGCAACCTATATTTTCCCTCTGGACAGCAAATTCTACTCCGGCACGGATGATACCGGACAGCCCAAAGATGCCGTCGTGAAGATCGGTCCCTCTTTTGCACTCCACAATTCATCCGGCACCGGTGCGTACAAGGTTGTCGAATGGGAGCAGGGAGCCAGGTATGTTTTTGAAAGGTTTGCCGACTACTGGGATAAAAACTCCCCCGGCAATGTCGACAAGATTGTCCTGACCCCCATTAAGGAAGGGCCCACAAGGGTAGCCGCGCTGCTTTCCGGCGATGTGGATTTTATTTCTCCGGTTCCGCCCCAGGATTTTCAGCGAATCCGCGGATCAAAAAAAGTCAAACTGGTAACTTATTCCGGGGGCCGGATTATCACCATTCAACTGAATCAAAAACGACGGGCCGAGTTCAAAGACGTACGCGTCCGCCAGGCCATTGTGCATGCCATCAACAATGTGGGCATTGCCAAGAAGATCATGAAAGGCACAGCCACACCGGCCGGACAGCAGGGCCCCAAAGGCTATATGGGCTATACGCCGTCTTTGGACCCGCGCTATGATCTCAAAAAGGCCAAGGCTTTGATGAAGGAAGCTGGGTTGGAAAATGGCTTTGAGTGCACCATGATCGCTCCCAACAACCGCTACGTCAACGACGAGAAAATTGCCGAAGCGGTAGTCTCCATGCTGGCCAAGATCAAGATCAAAGTCAACCTAAAGACCATGCCCAAAGCCCAGTATTGGGATGAATTCGATGCCCAGGTGGCGGATATCCAGATGATCGGCTGGCACTCGGATACGGAAGATTCCGGCAATTTTAGCGAGTTTCTGGGAATGTGTCCCAACAAAGAAACCGGCTACGGGCAGTATAACAGCGGCAATTACTGCAATCCCAAAATCGACGAGCTGACCATGGCAGCGCAGACCGAGACAGATCTGAAAAAACGAACGGCGATTTTGCAAGGAATTGAAAAAATCCTGTACGATGAAGCTGCTTTCGTGCCGTTTCACTGGCAGAACCATTCCTATGCCGGTAAAAACAAAGTGGGGATAAAGCAAATCGTGAACACCATGAACTTTCCCTATTTCGGCGACCTGGTGTATAAGTAGCAAACGGTTCGTTGTTTGTTGTCCGTAGTCCGTCGCAAAGTGCACGCTCTTAGAAACCATGGGTTGGCGGTCAGGGGAGCGAAAATATATTGATGACGGACAGCAAAAGAAACAAAAGGGGCAGGCGCGCGTTATGACACGTAACGCCCCTGCCCCATATTTATTGTCCTATGGTCCGCCGGGGTATTTTTTTCTATATCCAAAACCTGGTCCTTTGGGCCCGTCGAAGATCCCGCATTGCGGGGGTCAGAGATAATGGTCTCTGCCTTGAAAATAATACAAAGTGTCGAGTGAGCTAAAGTTATAAGTGATCTAAAGTTGATGTATCGCTACGCTTTGTTGTTTATAAAAAAAGATAGAATTCCTTAATTTTAGGCACTTTAGCTCATTCTTGTCCGCTCGTTTTTAGGCGGATTAGTTCATTTTAGGCATCTAGATGTAATAAAACAAACACTCCCTTTCAGGGAGGAACCAGTGCCGGATCCTCTGGACCCGGGTATCTACTTAGGTGTCAGGTGTCAGGTGTCAGGATTTCGCAGATAGCTTTACTGACACCTGAAACCCCAAGCCGTTTCTTGCAACATATTCTCAGAGAAATGTCATAAGGGCCTAAATACTAAGCCCCCAACTTAATACACTCGTTTTGCCATGTTCGCATTTATCGTCAGACGCATCATTCAAGCCATCATCGTCATGCTGGTGATCGGCATGGTGGGATTCGTGATCCAGAACCAGATCGGTGATCCGGTCCGGGATCTGGTGGGCGAGCGCGTTACACCGGCCGAGCGCGAAGTCATCCGGGATCAACTGGGCTTAAACGACCCCATCTACGTCCAGTATGTCCGCTTTGTTAAAAATGCCCTTAAAGGCGACCTGGGGCTTTCGTTCTTCTACAAGAAACCGGCTCTGGAAGTCATTGTTGCCAAGGCCCCTGCAACCATCGAACTGGTCCTTGTCACCGCTGTTATCCTGATCGTTGTCTCCATTCCGGCCGGTATCTATTCCGCCATTTATCCTAAAAGATGGTTCTCCCGTATCGTGATGGCGATCAGTACCATCGGAGTGGCTGTCCCCGTCTTTCTGACGGCCATCGCCCTGATCTATCTTTTCGCAGTGGAATTGAACTGGCTGCCATCCTATGGCCGGGGCGAAACCGTTAATGTCTGGGGTTGGGAAAGCGGCTTTTTTACCTGGGATGGGTTAAAACACCTGATTTTACCCAGCGTATCGCTCTCATCGATCATGCTGCCGCTATTTATTCGTCTGGTTCGCGCCGAGATGATGGAGGTTCTGGAAACCGAGTATATCAAATTCGCCTGGGCCAAAGGACTACACCGCCAGCGGGTGTGGTACATTCATGCCTTTAAAAACACCCTGCTGCCGGTGATCACGGTATTCGGCGTTCAACTGGGGATTCTGGTGGCCTTTACAATTTTGACGGAAACCGTGTTTCAGTGGCAGGGAATGGGGTTTATGTTTCTGGAGGCTGTGGAACGCTCGGATACCACCCTTCTGGTGGCCTACCTGGTGGTTGTGGGAGTCCTTTTCGTTGTAGTCAACACCATGGTTGATATTATTTACGGGTTCGTCAACCCCATGGTACGAATTGCAGGAACCAAATGAGAACCTGGGAACGATTCAAAAAATCCTATCTCCTGTACAGTTTTAAGCGGGACCCCATCGCAATTATGAGCTTTGCGGTGCTGGCGGTGCTGGCCATCATCAGTATCCTGGCACCGGTGGTCGCCCCTTACAAGACCTATGATACCGCCACTTTTGATATCATGGATGCCGAAATGCCACCCATATGGATGGCAGGCGGCAGTGA
>CAMYNZ010000347.1 GCA_947259865.1 uncultured Desulfobacterales bacterium
TTCCGGGGTCCAAAATCGTTTCTTCCGCGAGTACCACAGCCCTTTCGATGGCGTTTTCCAACTCGCGTACATTACCGGGCCAGCTGTGTTTAAGAATCATGGACATAGCTGAAGGCGCAATGCCTTCGATGTCCTTGCCCAGCATGATACTATAGCGCTCAATAAAATGTTGACAGAGCAGGGGAATATCTTGCAGCCGGTCTCTCAGGGGCGGCAGTAGTATCTGCATAACATTCAGCCTGTAAAACAGGTCCTCACGGAATGCACCGTTTTTTACTTCTGCATCCAGGTTTTTGGAAGTGGCCGCAATTACACGAACATCAATGGTCTTTGTTTTGGAATCACCCACGGCTCTGATTTCACTTTCCTGCAAGACGCGCAACAGTTTTACCTGCAAAGATATTGGCAGTTCACCAATCTCGTCCAGAAAAATTGTTCCCCCATGGGCTTCCTCAAAAAGTCCTTTCTTATCTCTATCGGCACCGGTAAATGCGCCTTTTTTATATCCAAACAGCTCACTTTCAAGTAAATTTTCAGGAATTCCACCACAGTTGACCGGAACAATGGGATACTGGGATCGATGGCTTTTGGAGTGAATACCCCTGGCGATCAGTTCTTTGCCGGTTCCGCTTTCACCGCAGATGAGTACCGTCGTGTTATAGCGTGCCACTTTTTCGGCGAGTTCAAATACAGCTCTCATTGGCTTGCTTTTGGCCACCATAGTGCCAAAATGGATTTCATTGTCGAATTTGCGGATCCGTTCCTTGAGCCAACGATTTTCTTTTTTCAAATTTTCGCGCTCTTCGGCTTTCTTAAGGGCCATATGGACTTCATCGCTTTTAAATGGTTTGGAAATATAATCATATGCACCGAGCTTCATGGCTTCAATGGCCGTATCAATCGTGCCGTAAGCCGACATCACAATAACGGTGGAAGCACTAATTTTGTCTTGGGCCGATTTTAAAAACTGCATGCCGTCCATATTGGGCATTTTTATATCACACAAAATAAAATCGTAAAAAGTCTGCTCTATCATCTGCAGGGCTTCCAAGCCATCTGCAGCTGCACTTACCTGGTAGCCGGATCTACCCAGCATTGCCGATAACATGTGGCGCATGTTCTCTTCATCATCGATGATCAGTAGATTTTTGGAGCCGGATTCAAAGTCATCCATCATAATATGGTTCTCCAAGATCTAGAAGTGGTTTCAAAACCCCCTTTTATCCGCCAGAGATCTTTGGTGGGCTAAGGCCTTCTAGTCCGCCAGCGTCCGTTGGCGGATTGCATACCTCTTCAATATGCTAACATGATAAAGGGTTGGGCCCGTTGGCCCGTTAGCCCGTTTGCCGGTAGAAACCTAAAAACAGATAGCATTCCGTTTTGAACGGGCTAAATCCCGCTGTTAGCGGAACAAACCGGCTAACCTAAAATTGTTCTTTGCTCTTGAGCCTAATCTGGGGTTTTGAAACCACTTCTCGTACGGGATTTATCTTTTAGGTCTCCATGGGCTGTTGCCCAACTCCCTTTTCACTGTTTACGGATACAGCAGCCAAAGGCAGCAGAAGGGTCATTGTTGTTCCCTGCCCCGCTTCACTGGCTGCCTTGATTGTTCCCCCCAGGCTTTCCACAATCATAAAGCTGACGGATAGTCCCAATCCAGTGCCTTTACCCGGTTGTTTGGTAGTGAAAAAGGGGTCAAAAATGTTGTTCAAGGTATCCTGGGATACCCCTGGACCGTTGTCAATATACATAACTTGCAGCATCGATTGGGATTCCGGCCTACCCGGTTTGGTTTTCAAATCAGCCGGTATGATATTGCTTTTGATAATCAGCTCGCCTTGGATTTCTTTTTGACCTGAAGCAATAGCATCTGCTGCGTTTATTATCAGATTCAAAAATACCTGTCTTAATTGATTGGCGTCTGCAAGGACGGTATCGTTTGGGGCTTCCAAAAAGTGATCGATACGAATATTGGCCATTAACGGCTGTGATCGAATCACTTCAGTAATATCATAAATGATCTTGTGAACGGAAATGGCTTTGGCGCCGTCATTGGATGGTCTCGAAAGGTCAAGAAGCTGGCGAATTATCGTGTTTATCCGGTTTATCTCATTTTCGGTCCGGGTTATATATTCCCTCTTTTCACGTGCGCTGGTATTTTTTTGCTTTAATAATTCAAGATACCCCATAATAATACCAATGGGGTTTCCAATCTCATGGGCAATCCCCGAAGATAATCGGCCAACCGAAGCAAGTTTTTCGGCCTGAATAATTTCTTTTTGGGCCCGCTGCAGGTCAACATTAGCTTTTTCAAGGGAACGGACGGTTGACTGCAGCTTTTTTTTATCTTCCGAAATTCGCTGCAACATGCGATTCAACGCTTTGGAAAGATGATGCAGTTCATTGTCCTCCTTGCGTACCGTAAAAAATAAATCTTCATCTTCACGGTATTCATCGGCTCGCTCTACAAGCCTGCGCATAGGTTCAAAGTAGATCTTGGAGAGTCGATACAGGCCAATAAAGGTGAATATGACGGTGTTTATCAATATATAGATAAACAGCATTTTTTGTGTCCGCCGCAATATTTTATAAATGCCTTCAAGCGGTACGGTAATCCCGATGCCGCCGAGAATTTTACCCTCTCGCATCAGGGGGGATGCCAGAACCATTGAGCGGCTTTGCTTCCAGAAGACGCCCCAGGCGCTGCCGAAGGATTTTGTGATTTTCTTACCGGTATGCATCGATTGGCCGGCCAGGTTATTAAGTTCATCTTGCAAACCGCAATCCGTTCCACCAAAATATGTTGGTCTATCATCTTTATCTATCACCAAGGCACATGAAAATTGTGACTCGTTGAGCAGGCCATCCAGGCTGGAGCGTGAAGATACCTGCAATCTTTGGCTTTCAGAGCCTGAAAAATCTGTCAAATGGTCCTGAAACGCTGATATCAGTAAGTATCCTTTGGTGATTTCATTTTCAACAAAATCCCGTTGCGCGGTGGAGATGGTAACAAAATCTATCAACAGCATGCCCAACAACAAGATACCCGCTAAGTTAATAGCAATATTGGATCGCAACCCGCGCGTAAACACTAAGACTCCTATAGTTTTAAGAAAGAGAAGCTTCAGTTAAAACACATCCGTGCCCGGATCGGTGCTATACACCCTGTTTATATGACACGAAAAAACCGGTATTTTTAGTAGTTTATCACATACACCATATGAATGCAATTATTGATTCAGTATATAAGTATTCTAAATTACACAGTATTTATGAAAATATGGGGGAGTTGGAGAAAGGAACAAATTAAGGGGTGAGAAAATAAAAACCCGGTACCATCGCAGGGGTGATACCGGGTTCATGAAAAAAATTCGGCAGCGTCCTACTCTCCCACTTAGTCGCCCAAGCAGTACCATCGGCGCAAAAGAGCTTAACTTCCGTGTTCGGGATGGGAACGGGTGTGACCTCTTTGCAATCGCCACCGAAAAGATTATTCAGCGTTGCGCGTGGCAGGTTGCGTGTGATGTGCCGCCAAGGAAAGGAGCCTCAACTGGAAACTCGTAACCCGCAACGCGATATTCAATTTACATATGAGTCCGGATACGTGCTCAAACACATTGTGCAGATTATTTTATGGCCAAGCCTCACGACCAATTAGTACCAGTAAGCTAAACACATTGCTGTGCTTACACACCTGGCCTATCAACCTTGTAGTCTACAAGGGGTCTTCAGTTCCGATGTCTCCATCGGAAGGGATATCTTATCTCGAGGTGGGCTTCCCGCTTAGATGCTTTCAGCGGTTATCCTTTCCGAACATAGCTACCCAGCGATGCCGCTGGCGCGACAACTGGAGCACCATAGGTTCGTCCATTCCGGTCCTCTCGTACTAGGAACAGATCCTCTCAAATATCCTACGCCCACGAAAGATAGGGACCAAACTGTCTCACGACGTTTTAAACCCAGCTCACGTACCACTTTAATTGGCGAACAGCCAAACCCTTGGGACCTGCTCC
>CAMYNZ010000348.1 GCA_947259865.1 uncultured Desulfobacterales bacterium
CAAATGAATCGTATTGTTGTTTAGGATAACTCCCATTCACTGTGTTGTTATTGCAACTTTTAATAGGGTAGAGTCATTACTGGAAATAGATATCACTGAAAAAACTCATACAATTAGTCACTAATTATGCGGCGCGGTATCAAAGGTCTGCTCCTCGGTATCACGATAGGCTTGATTGGCAGCCTGTTTGGATTATCGCCCTATGGTATCTCATTCGAGAAAAGTATCGGTCTCGATTGGTTGTTTACTAGCCGTGGCGCAATTAAACCTCCCCCCGGAACTGTGGTTATCGCAATCGATGGATTTACCGGCGAAAAGTTGGGTATCCCCGAGTTACCTCGAGAATGGCCCCGGTCTATACATGGCGAATTAGTCGATACACTGGTTACGCTCGGCGTTTCCACTATTGTTTTCGATCTTGATTTCAACAAACAAAGATCGGCAGAAGATGAGCAGATATTCGCCGATGCAATCAAGCGATCCGGCCGAGTCGTGCTATTTCAAAATCTTACCGGGAAAGGGCGTCCGCTGGATGATAGAACCGGTTAATTCCATGGGGATCTTTGGCTGGAGCAGTTGTTTTCACCTGTACCCGTACTTTCGAATGCGGCAAGAGGCCTGGGGCCCTTTCCACTACCCCGAAATGACGCTTCGGTCCATGAATTCTGGATATTCAAAACCAGTGCACAAGAAATGCCGACAATGCCCGCTGTCGGCTTCCAGCTCCACGCACTGAAAGCTTATGACCAATTCTATCGATTGCTCAACAATAGCGGATTGACAAAATTGCTGGACATTCCTGGATCGGAGTCAGATATTTCGAAGCCCGATGATTTACGCAAGCTAATGATCGGAATTCGAAGTGCGTTTTCAAAATCGCCGGCGCTGACTAATCGTATTTCTCTCGAACTGAATAAACCCTGGGTTGAAAGTGAGACTGCGGAAACCAGGCGTCTGCTGAAATCGCTTGTTTCCATGTACATCGGCGACGATAAACGCTTTCTGAATTTTTATGGACCACCGGGAACCATAGAAACCATTCCCTACCAAGCCGTCATTCAAGGTCAAGATCCAATTTCAAATGCAAATGCACAAGGATTAGATTTGGCTAACAAGGTTGCATTTGTGGGGTATTCGGATTTTTACGACCCCAACCAACCAGATCGATTTTATACCGTGTTTACCAATGCAAAAGGTATTGATTTAAGTGGGGTTGAAATTGCAGCAACTGCCTTTAGTAATTTGCTTCACAATCAGTCGCTGCAAATTCTCAACGCTAGAGACATGCTAATCATCCTGTTTTCTTTTGGCTTTTTAATAACTATATTGATTTATCATGCACCGGCCATTCTGGGTGTTCCCACGTCCATTGCTATAGTTGTCGGGTTTGTTTTTTACGCACAATCGCTATTCGATGATCGTTATCTGTGGCTACCTTTAGCGACCCCGATTTTGATTCAATTTCCATCAGCCTTGTTTGTTGGTCTTTTGATTCAGTACTTTCAGCAGCGCCATAAAGTCAAACATGTCAGCGAAGCGATCAGCCTTTATGTGCCGGAGGAGATATCGAAAGCCCTTATCAGCGATGATATAAAGCCTGAAGACGTTCATAAGGTCAGTTTTAGCACTTGCCTGGCGACCGATATGGAAGGTTTTACGACCATTTCCGAAAAGATGGATCCCGGCAAACTGGCTGAATTTTTAAATGATTACTTCGATACGCTAGCGCAACCTTTGAAAAATAATAATGTAACGGTAACCGATTTCCGCGCGGATGCTATTATGTGCGCCTGGACCGGGCAAGCATCGGATATCGAGATACGCAGGAGGCCTATCCTGGCATCGTTGCAGGCAGCTGACGCTATCGAGGATTTCAGGGCCAGACATGATGCTTTCGAGGCGTCGTTGCGTATCGGTATGGAAACTGGCGAAGTTTATGTCGGGCATTCCGGCGGCGGCGGTAACTTTGGCTACCGTGTTGTGGGTGACTGTGCTAATACCGCATCACGCATCGAAGGGCTAAACAAATATACGGGCACCAAAATACTTGCCACCCAATCCCTGGTTGAAGGGATCGATAATTTTTTAACTCGCCCCATGGGCCAATTTGTTTTTGTGGGAAAGACAGAACCCTTGTCCATCATCGAAATTCTCAACCTGTCAAATGAAGCTACTGAACAACAAAGTGAGCTTTGCGAGCGATTTACCAAAGCAATCGATTTATTTATGTCGGCAGACTGGGAAATGGCCGCCAGGGGCTTCGAGTCCATACTGGAAAGCTTTGCGGATGATGGACCCTCCCGATTTTATCTTTCTCAGTGCCAGCAGAGAATCGGGGTCGCGCCTACATCGGCTGATCCTTGCGTTATTCGCATGGAAGCGAAATGAGCCCGGTCTGGTTACCAGCTAATGGTTGAAATACTGAGGTGGCGAGGGAAAGATAATTATTAGCAGATGGTTTGACGAATGTAAGCAAGGTATCTGGGCTAAATGTATTCGGGTAGCAGTTCGGTTAAACCGGTTACTGTCGTAACTGCCAGGACACGATGATCCTGTTCAATTAAGCCCATACGGGATAGTTCATTCAATTCCCGAGTTACCGCTTCGCGGTGGGTGTTCACTCGATTGGCGATTTCTTTGTGGGTTGGGAAATTATGAATGTCGGCGGTATCTTCACCCGACATGCTATCGCGGGCAAGGCGTAAAATTTCCATTCGGATCCGGTCTTTAACATCCAGGGCCCCATATTGATAAACACGGTCAATCAGAAAGCGGACCAGGCCTGCAAGGCGTTTCATGGCCGCAGCCGCGACATCGGGGTACTGATTGATAAGTTTCCAGTAATCGGTTCTCGATATTACGCCGATGCGCGCAGCTTCCGAAGTGATCACATTTGCGGTACGAGGCAATTGATCTATGGCGGATAATTCCCCGAACATTTTTCCTGGGCCCAGTTCCTGGTAGGAAATTTCTTTTCCGGAAAAAGAATAGATTGTAACCCTGACGCGTCCTGAGGCAATGAAATACACGTCGTCGCCTTCACCCCTGTAAGGAATCACCTCGGTTCCTTTTTTGTATTGCCTCCATTTGATTAATTTTGCAACCCGATCGCAGGCCTCGTTGTCCAGACATTCGAATAATTCGATTTGTTTCAACGAGTCACTTGAGTCAACTGTATGTGGTTGGTCACTTTTCATGTGATTTTCTCGTCCCGGGAAGACCTCGCCACGATCAATAGTATACAAAAAATGTATGAAATCTAATTTTCTATACTTAAACATCCATCGCTACTGATATCAGTTAGAAAACTTCTGTGCGCCGTATAGCCATAGCATGGATTAATTTTCAAGTACGACTCGTTAACTGGTCAATAGGTTACTTCATCCAGTGGTGAGTATATCCGTTGCCGTGCTCATTAATTCAGTCTGCCGTGGCTTCGTTGAGAAGCGTTGATCCATTTTATGTGGGGAATACCACATACAAGCCTGGCGTTAACTGGATCATTGGCATTGTCAAATTAACTAAGGGAGGTCATCTACTCCCTGGCAGGCAAAGCAATGAATGGGTTAGTAAAAAATTTAGTTTCGCTTTTTGGTCGAGGAAGCGGTTGGGGCTCACTGTCCGGGATCGAACACGGATTGGATCTGCTCGTATCGGGTTACGTAGATCCGGCCGGTGAGCAAGAGAGTAGAGAATACCCTTCCACCAACCTTGAGCGTGAAAAGACAGCTGTTTTGTATGCCGATATCGCCAATTACGCCTGTCTGACCGAACAGGACGAGGAAGGCACGCACCCTTGCCTGGAAGAGGCGATCAAGATCATGATGTCGCAGGTTGCCGCGAACAATGGCCGCATCGTGCACCTGGCCGGCGATGCCATCCTCGCGGAGTTCAAGGATGCTGACAGCGCGCTGCACTGCGCGATCAATGTACAGCTGTCGGCCCGGCAATGGAATGCCAACTTCAGTGGTGACCGTCCGCTCCTGTTTCGTATCGGC
>CAMYNZ010000349.1 GCA_947259865.1 uncultured Desulfobacterales bacterium
CAAATGTGTCTTCTTGAAATAATACATACCTTCCTCCTTCTGTTTTGTGTATTTGAATGGAGCCTCAGTAAAGGTAAATATTGATTACGCGGTCTGAATGACAGGTTTGACTGAGTTTAAATATTCTTTTCCTATGAGATGCATTGATCATGTTATTGTCGCGGTGGTTTTATCCAGTCGCTGTTCATTTCGAGCCAGCGAATTCCTATATATTCCGAGAGAAAAATATTCTGTCAGTCGACAATGAATACCTGGTCCCTAATTTTCTTGATAAGTTTTGGCTGAGGCAATTCAGGGCAATGCGAGATGTGAATGCGATTCAAATCAGTTGGAGATTGAATTCAGAATTTGTGCAAGATCGAATACAACATTGAACCGGGGAAGGTCAATTAAAAAATTAATCCAAATGCCTTGACTTTAATCAGAAACGGCTTATTCTCCAGTTTCTGGTTAGTCGCAGATAGGTAAAGGACATAAATATTTTTTCATTTTCTCACTAAATAAGACATGCCTAAGAGGAGGGCATAATGAGTATCAAAAAACAGTATCTAAAAACCAAATCCGTGTGCAAAGTAACTTTTCGAATTCCCGAAAAAATGGCAAATTCAGCCGGAACTGCTCATGTCGTCGGCGAATTCAATAACTGGGATTTTTCTTCTACGCCCATGAAAAAATTAAAAACCGGCGCATTTACCACAACAGTGAACCTGAAAAAAGGAACAGAATACCAGTTTCGTTATTTGTTGGATAATAAGAACTGGGAAAATGATGCGGATGCAGACAAATCTGTGCCTACACCTTTTGGGGATTGTGAAAATTCAGTGATTGCCCTTTAATGGGTGACCCGTTTGATATTTATGGTTTTGAACTCCGGCGTCCTGGGAAAATGGCCTATTTGAGCAGGACGTTGGGGTTAAAAATGCACAATAAGTTGATGCAGACATCTGATTGCGGCCCTTTATCCGTATATGCACAGGGGTTAGCACAAGATTTTGAACACTGAAATCGCCAACCACCTCGGCACCTAAATAATCCAACCCTTATTTCTTCCGGTACCCCAACATTTCACCGGGCGCAAAACCCGTGTGCCTGTCGGCTATCTTTTATGGCTGTACTGGACATACTCGAAGCTATCCCAAAACCAAAACAACACGCCGGACACCTCTAAGCCCACCTGTGAAATAAACTTCACAATATTGTGTAGTTTATTTTTCACCAAAAAATTCACAGCTATTTGCCTGCTTATCTAAGCCTCTAATATCGTTTCCATTTCAATCAATTCTTCACAAACAACTGATGTTGCATAATTTTTGCATACTTGTCGGGTAAACCGACGATGGTGATAATTACCTGACATTGAGGTAAAGGATTTCTCAAAAACATCAGCTATGGAGACCGAAAATGTTTAAGCCCGCGCGTTCAAATGCCGATAGACGTTCTGGAAAAGATAGACGCAGGCTGTTAAACTTAAATCGTCTCTTTTACAAAGGATTGGAAAAAAGGCGTCGGAAGGAGCGAAGATCAAAACTTGAAAGGAGAGACGGGTGGGTAATGGTCAGTAAGTGGTCCAGTGTCTTTCTTTGGGATTTAAAAATTTCAAAGTTTTTAAAATAATCCGGATTTTTCAAAAAATTTTAATCCTTATGAAAGGTGGTGTAGCGGTGGCATCTAATTTTCAATTTTTTCCCCATAGAACCAAAAACAGCCTCCATATGAAATTGTATGGTGATTTTGATGAAATTTCCGCACTCGAATTGCTAAATGCATTGACGGACCATGGGAGCGGCGTCCGTCAGATTTTTATCGACACCAATGATCTTAGCACGATCCACCCCTTTGGTCAGGAAATGTTTCAAAAAAACATTGGTAGCCTGAACGGGCAATTTCTTAACCTTACCTTTATTGGGAAAAACAAACACAGCATTTCACCGGAAAAGAGCCACCACTTTGACGAGTAGCGGTTTTATAACCCACCGCTATGCTCCTTTCAGGCACAGGGATAATGGGTCTGGCAGGAGCTGGGCATAAGAAGTTTTTCAAGACAGAATTACTCCTTTCCTGATTCCAGCTCCTGCCTTTTAAAGCAGGGCCGCCGCGGCCCTGCTTTTTTATTTGACTATTTCCTGTATCGGAACATATCTGATGGCGTGATTTGCGCCTGAACTATGGCTAAACCTTCAACCGGGTTCGTATGGGAGTTATGTATAACTCATCTCCCGACTTGACATGTTGTAAGGCAAAAGATTAAAGATTGTTAGATTTTTCAAAACCGAAAACCTGACCCATTTCTTTACACAATCAAACAAAGGAAATTCATATGCCAATCGCAGATAAAATGATCAAGATGGTGGACGGCATGGTCATGGTAAAAAAGATGTTCGAAGAGGGCGCCAGGCTGCAAGCCGAACATGGCCCGGAAAACGTATTCGATTTTTCCCTGGGCAATCCCGATGTTCCACCGCCGCCGGAATTTAACCGGGTTCTCAAAGAATTGGCTAACGATAAATCCTTGAATCACGGGTACACGCCAAACCCGGGGCATCTTCATGTGCGCCGGGCGGTAGCGGATTATCTCAGCAGCGAACATGGCGTAAATTTAACCCCGGAATTGATCGTGATGACGGTTGGTGCATCCGGGGGGTTAAATGATACCTTCAAAGCAGTCATCAACCCCGGAGAAGAAATTTTAGTGCCGTCCCCGTATTTTGTCGGCTATGATCATTATGCCTTCGTTGCCGGCGCCAAACTCGTTACGGCTCCCACCGATGCCGGGTTCCATCTGGATCCGGCATCCATCGAGAATGCCATCACTGATAAAACCCGGGTCGTGTTGATCAATTCTCCGAACAACCCGACCGGAGCGGTTTATTCGGCAGAAGAGCTGGCAGGACTGGCCGAGGTTCTGGAGTCGGCCGGCCGGCGGTTCGGAAAACGGATTTATCTGGTATCTGACGAGCCGTACCGCAAGATCGTTTATGATGTCAATGTTCCCTCCGTATTCCAGGCCTATCCCCATACGATTCTGGTCAGTTCTTACTCCAAGGAGCTGTCCCTGGCCGGCGAGCGCATCGGTTACCTGGCGGTGCACCCCGAGGCCGAAGATGCCGGTCTGGTGGCGGGTGCGGCGGCGGTAGCCAACACGATGCTCTGTGTGAATGCGCCCGGCATGCTTCAGCTGGCGGTGGCTCAACTTCAAGGGATTACCGTGGATGTGTCCATCTATAAGAGGCGGCGGGACATGCTGTGCCAGGGTCTAAAAGAAATCGGATACGAGTTCAACTTCCCGGAAGGCGCCTTTTATCTGTTCCCCCGAACGCCCCTCCCGGACGATGTCACGTTTGTAGGCATGCTAAAAGAAGAGTTGATTCTGGCGGTGCCGGGTGCCGCCTTCGGGGCGCCGGGTTATTTTCGCCTGTCCTATGCCGTGCCGGATTCAACCATCACCGGTTCCATCGAAGGATTCCGGCGAGCATTTCAAAAAGCGATAAGCTAATGAAGATGAGGGTTTATTCATTTAGGTAGCTTTAGGTAATTTACTTTTTGCAGCAGCTGCGGCCTTCAGGATTGTGGCTGGATACCCTGGCGAGGTGCCATCGTGACCTGCTTCAACTTCACGGGGGGTGTTTTCCGCTTGATTAGGGCTCTCTTTAATTCAAGAACATATTGATACCACTCGCGCTCAATATCCTCGATCTTTCCAATACTCTTCTCGAAAGCGGCCGGTCTACCGCCCTGCTTGAGTAGCCGCATCAGCCCATCCCGATGCTTTTCCTGCTGCGAGTGGAAGAGAAAATGGGTGAGCGACCACCAATGCAGGTAGTACAGATTGAAGTACTCGTCGATGTCCGGTCCACCACGGTCAGAAATGATAGCCTGCAGGGGGATAACGCTCAAATTATTTTTATCCGTTTCCAAATTGCCTGTGGACGCCATTGTATCCAGCCACCAGATGGGGTATGTGTTGGGGTCAATCTCACCGAGATGCAAACGATTGTTA
>CAMYNZ010000350.1 GCA_947259865.1 uncultured Desulfobacterales bacterium
GCCGGAAATACTTATAATATGCGGTTCGAGCCCGCTGGAAGTATTGAACTCAAAACTGTCCGTCACCGAACCGTTGATCTGGCCGTCAGCGGCTATTTCGACCGTTTTCAACCAGCCATCGCTGCCCGGTCCCCGGTAGGCGATTGCAAAAAAGTCTCCGCCCAGGGGGGTTACACTGGGTCTGAGTCCGTAGGCCGTATCAAATTCAAGGGTATCGATCTGAGGGTTGCTGATGAGGCCGTTGGTGCCGATCTCAACCGTCTTCAACCAGCCGTCCGTGCCGGGACCGGAATATGCGATGGCGAACACATCTCCGGCAATATGAAAAATATCGGGATCAAGACCATAAACGGTATTAAATTCAAGGGAATCGATGACCGCATTGGTTATTTGCCCGTCAGTTGCAATTTCCACGGTTCTCAGCCAGCCGTCGTTACCCGGCCCTCTGTAAGCAACAGCGTAATAATTTCCGGCGATATGAATAATGTCGGGAGCGTAGGCATAACTTGTGTCAAACTCCAGGGCATCGATCACGGAATTGGTTATTTGCCCGTCGGCGGCAATTTCAACGGTCTTGAGCCAGCCGTCGCTACCCGGCCCTCTGTATGCGATGGCGTAAATATTACCGGAAACCGGAATGATTCTGGTGATGTGGGCATAGGAAGTGTCAAACTCCAGCGTATCGATTTGGGGGTCGGCAATCGTGCCGTCGCTGGCAATTCTGAGCGTTTTTAACCAGCCATCTGCACCCGGACCCGTGTAAGCAATGGCAAAGACCTCACCCGAGATCTGTATGATAAAAGGTTCCTGACCGTTGGAGGTATTGAACTCGAGGGTATCGATTATACCGGTGATATCGCCCGGTGCGCCGGCCCCGGAAGCCAGCACCGTCACAGACAGGATAATTTGGGCGGTGTTGGCCGGGCAGGTCGCATCAGTGGCAGTAATGGTAAATGTATAGGAACCCGCGGTGGTAGTACCCGTTTTTCTGAGAGAACCGGTGTCACTGCCGGTGGCTGAGATTGTAAATCCTGTGGCCCCGCCGGTTTGAAGTTGCCAGTTTATGATGCCAAGGTTCCCGCCGTTGGCCTGAAAGGTTTCCTCCTGGCTGGCAAGGCTCCAGGTGATATCTGTGCCTGCACCGCTTGTGCGTGTTATCGCAAGATTGGAATTTACCCGGAGGGTAAATGATTTCGTGGCCGTTTTAGGGCCGCCGTCGGCGGGCGGCGTCGAATCTTCAACCTGGACCGCGATGGTGTAGTTTCCGTCGCACTGGTCAAGGGTGCCGCTCAGCTCACCGGTGTAAGGATGAAGAAACAAACTCGTGAATCCACCATCGTTGGTCAGGGTCCATTCGTAGGGCGGCGTACCGCCGCTGGCCTGAAAAGTTGCGGCATAACTGCTGTTGATGTCTCCTGAAGGGATGGTATCGGTGATGATGATCACATCTCCACCACCGGGCCCACACGGCGCCACACCAAAACAGTCCTGATCATTACAGTCGATTAAGCCGTCACCATCATCATCAATGCCGTTGTCACAACCACTGGGATAGAGATTTTCCCCGGTGACGCTGCCGCCGGGACCTCCCGAGGTCCCGGGGCTACCGCAGCCGGCCCTGCCTTTAATATAGCTGAAAGATGCCACCCGTACTAAATCGTCATACCTGAGGCCGATGGGATCCCCATGGAATTCAATGCGATCCGGGGAATCAAACTGCAGATCAAGCCCTTCATTGAATCCATCAAACAGGCCATCGCGGCCGTCGCCGTCAAGGTCCTTTGTACCGCTGCTGACAAGTGCATAGGCTTTGTTTTTGGGATTATTCCCGGCCTGATCGGTGGTGTAAAGTTTTGTCAGGTCGGTCGGATTGTTTTGATTTTGAGGATCGTATAAAAGGATGATTTGATCGATACCGGTGCAAATCGGTTTGCTGCCGGTAGCTGTAGTCATGGTGGTCAGATCCTCATAAACGCCGTATTTGAATTTGTTGCCCCAGACATCTTCACCTGAAGAAAGGCCCAGGGTCAAATAGGGCAGATTCCCGACATAAACCAAACAGGTATCGTCGGCCGGATTTCCCGGAGTCCCGCCGTCATTGCGATTTTCTTTTCCGTCGCCGCTGGTGTCCGGGCAGGGCAATCTGCCGGTCGCCGATACGTATCCCT
The DNA here is from genome assembly GCA_947259865.1 of uncultured Desulfobacterales bacterium. The sequence goes on from CAMYNZ010000350.1 coordinate 2,169, forward strand.
GGATGGCATAATCTGTTCTTTCAAGCAGCGCCCGGGATTTTTTTATTTTTCCGGCCTGGAGAAGGGACGGCAAAACCGTGGCCATAACGGAGACGATTATCCCCGCAACAACCATAACCACGGCCATCTCAATGAGGGTAAAACCCGAGCAACCAAGATTTCCGAATTTTCGAAGCCGGTAATTATTGATCTTTTTCATTGTTTGAGTGGCATAAAAGTAAATAAGTAACTGATAATATGTGATTTATGGTTTTCGACGCCCTAAATCAGTCGTGTATCACTTCTAAAGGATTATTCGGGTCGACTTGTAACACCTGTATCGGCCCGAACCCCCCGAAACTTTAGAAAATTATCTCTCGAAAAACAGGTTGGGGAGAGGAGTAGATCATTAACAAGTGATGGAATTACCTCCAATAAAGTGAATGACAGGCAACTGATGCGAGTTACGTGTTCCGGGTTGCGCCTGCCCGCCATCGCAAGCCGCTCAGGCGAGGCGGGCGGGGGTTGAAAAATTGAACACGCAACGCCTGACGCGCAATCCCCAAAAATTGCTTTTACCCATGCTCCCCGGCCCTGGCCGGATCGGAACCCAGACAATAAATACGTTCGTTTATAGTGGGGCCAAGACAGCGGGCCATCTATTGGGCCAGATGTTCTTTATATGCCTCGATGGCTTCCTTGTGGAGCAGAAGTTCCCGGGAGGTGTAGCGCGGTGAGAAATGAAATATGGTGAATTTTTTTGCACGGGCTTTGGCAGCAATGGTACCTGCCTGCCGGGCGGTAAGATGATTTTTTAAATGGGCCATCTGCCTGTGTTCATCGAGAAACGCGGCTTCGATATAGAGGTGATCTGCGTTAGCGGCAAACTGAGTAATTTTATCCAGGTTGGCCTGGCTGTAACCGATATCAGCAATGTAGCAAATTTTTTGACCCGGCGATATCTTGATAATCTGATCTACAAGCTCGCCCAGCATAAATTTTTGCCGGGGTTTATTCTGTTTTCTTGACCCTGCTAAAAATACCGAATCGAGAGGTTGCTGGTTGTATATAGCCTGTTTGAGTCTATTGAGCCAGGGCCCGGTTTCAAGTCCCAGGGCTTCGACTTTGTTTTTCCGTATATTTAGGTGATATTTTTCTTCCAGCGTTAAACCCAGACAAGGGATGCCATGGTCCAGTAGCACGCCCGATACGGTGAAAGCAGGCTCTTCCAGTAAAATATTGTCAAAAGATACGGTCGTCGCTTTTTGGGTTGCAACAAACTTTTTGCGGCACACATACTGACCGGTGATCAACCGATCAGGCAAAACCTCGATAACATTTAAGGCAAATCGGTTGGCATAGTTTCCTACCAGGTTCCAGGAATATCCGGCCAATTTTCCCTCAACATTTAGCCGAAACCCCCGGGGACCGTATAAATAAAGATTTTTCTCACGTCCGAGGTGCAGCCGCAGCAGTCGATCAAAGCCCACAAAATGATCCATATGGGTATGGGTGATAAATACGTGGCTGATTTTGAGAATATCCCTGGGCGCAAGTGCGGCAATATCGCCCAGGTCGAACATAAGGGCACGGTTTATAAAAAGAAAAGGGATGAATAAGGTCGGGTCATCAAACGGTCCATTGACTAGCCTGGGGTGGAAAGAAGGGCGCATTATTACGGCAGGTAGTTTTTGACTCTCTGGTCGATACAGTGATAGATTTCTTCGTCAGATCCGTAAATGTCAACAACCGCCTTGTGATTAATGAGTTTCTCGATAACAAAAGCTGTCACATAAATGCTGACGACGTGGGGATTGGGTATGAGTTGTCTAAAAGGTGCAATCTG
>CAMYNZ010000351.1 GCA_947259865.1 uncultured Desulfobacterales bacterium
TCGAAGGCATGTATACTGCCAGCGCCATGGTAAATACAAGCACCCACAATGCCAAGGGCATTGCAGGCGGATATATGGTTATTTTTGGGTTCATGGTAAAGATTAATGTTAAAAATATTATTAGTATCTTATGTGATAATTAACGCTATAAATTATATCGGAGCTTATGTGCAGCTTGAAAGATAAAGCCCGTTAGTGTGGGTGTCAAGGCCGCCGCGGCACTCCAATTTGTATTAGATCTCGGGCTTCAAATAAAAAACCGACCAAATGCATAGGGGTGGTCAAATGTATAAAGATCTCCAGGGAAAAACAGCCCTGATTACCGGGGCCGGTAAAAAAACGGGTATCGGCTATGCCGTGGCAAGGAAACTGGCTGCCTGCCATGTTGATATCCTAATCGCTGATTTGGGCCATAACCGTCCGGGAAAAAATCCTGTGAAAACCGGTATTCTATCTGAGATGAAAAAGATGGCCGCTGAATTGGCTAAAGAATTTGGGGTGCACACGACATGTATTGAATTGGATGTTACCAGCCAGACGTCGATAAATAAAATGGCGGACCGGATAAAAACAGAATTTAGTTGCCTCGATATATTGTGCAATAATGCGGGCGCCGTTTTTGGGGTACCCAATGCCCTTCATACCTATAATGATGACGCCTGGCTGAAAACCATAGACCTGAATTTGCATAGCGTATTTCGCGTTTCAAAGGCAATCGTTCCATTGATGCTGGAAAATGGAGGCAGCATTGTCAATATGGCTTCACGGGCCGCGAAAGTCCCGCCGCTGTTTAATGGGGCTTACGCCGTCGCCAAGGCCGGTGTCATTATGTTCACAAAGGTAATGGCCAAAGAATTGGCCGCTGCCGGCATTCGCGTCAATGCCCTATGCCCCGGTGTGATACAGACTGATTTCACGCAATGGCGATTTGAACTGGAGGCCAAGATATTAAATTCCAGTGTTGAAGCGCGGGAAGCCGAAATGCTGAAAACCATTCCCATGGGACGCTTGGGCAAACCCGAAGAAGTGGCCAATTTTACCGCTTTTCTGGCCTCGAGCGAGTCCTCCTATATAACGGGACAAGCGATAAATGTGACCGGCGGGCAGCTCATGGAGCTGTAACCTGGGTTAATATGAACATGCAAACTTGGATATACATTCGCAACCCTTAAACTATTTAACTCTCACAGGGATCGGGGCAATTCTCTTAACCGCAGAATATCGAATAAAGAATACTGAATGTCGAAGGAAAAAATCGTTCTGCGGTTCGATATTCCTTGTTCATCATTCGATATTCACCGCCAATAGTGTAGAAAGACAAAAGCACGTCAGTGCCTTCAACGGGGCATCCGGCCGTGAAGCCCCCGGTTTGTATGGTAAAAAAAATTGCCTCGACCCCTGAACGGGTTTAACGGCTGAGGGGTCAGGGGGCTTGTTGAACAGGTCGCTGCATGAAGTATCAAAGTTTGGGCGGCCCCAACTCATTAACTTTCTAATCAGATATACACAGGGGGAGCATATGGCTGAAATCACCGGTGGCGAACTTCTGATACGATGTCTGCATACCGAAGGCATCCGTTTTATTCACGCCATAACGGATGGCACCTATATGATGGTGCTGGAGGCGCTTGAGCGTCTGGGAAAGGATTTGGGCATGCGACTTATCGTGCCGCGCCATGAAGCCGCCGCTGCCCACGCCTGCGATGCGTATACCCGCTGTACGGATGAACCCGCAGTCGTTATGGCCTGTGCCGGGCCGGGAGCCGCCAATTTAATTGCCGGTTTGATGTGTGCCGAGGCAGAAGGCAGCCCGGTGGTTGCTATCACGACGACTCGACGCAGCAACATTTCCGATTCTTATGTTCATCAAGGCGGCATGCAGGTGAGCCGTCATCTCGATATTTTTCGACCGGCAGTAAAGTGGAATGGAAAGGTAGATCACTGGAGTCGGATTCCGGATATGGTTCGTCATGCTTTTCGCGTAGCCATGTCGGGCCGACCCGGCCCGGTGCACATCTTAATCCCGGAAGATATTCTTAATCAACGCGGTGATCAAAACGATATTCAGATATGGTCGCCACCAACCTATCGCGTTCTGGAACGCCCCCCCGGCGATCCGGCCGCTGTGCGTAAAGCGGCGGAACTGCTGGTAGATGCCGAGCTGGTTAATATTCACTGCGGAAATGGAGCCGAGAGATCTGGCGCCGGGGATCAGATCCGTGAGTTGGCCGAGTTTCTGGGATGCGCCATCACCAATACGATACGGGCGCGAGGCATTGTTTCCGATGCCCATGAACTTGTTTTTCATCCCACCTGTTTGTCCAGAATTATGGCCAACAGCCAGGCCGATGTGGTGCTGGCCGTCGGCACCCGCCTCGGTGAACTAAACATGTGGGGGAAGCCGCCGATGTGGGGGCAACCGAGTCAGCAGCGGTTGATTCAGATAGACACCGAACCCACCAATATCGGATTAAACCGACCGGCAGATATTTCCCTTGTCGGTGATGCCGGGCGGATCATCTCTCAATTGCTTGAAGAAGTTAAAACGCGTTCAAAAAAGCGTAAACCTCACCCCAAAATCGCTGAATTTCGTGCCGTGCAAAACGATTGGCGAAAAGAACTCGATGCCGCCATTGCTGACATGGACCGTAAACCTATGCTGACCGGTCAAATTTTACACGTCTGCAACGAATTCTTTCCGGATGACGCCATTTTTATCATGGACGGGGGCAACACAACGTTGTGGAGTATTCATTATCATGTTCCCAGGATCCAACGTTCAGTTATATATTCAATGAACTACGGCCATCTCGGTACCGGTCTGCCCTATGCAATCGGCGCCAAACTTGCCCATCCGGATCGGCCAGTTTACTGTGTTACGGGTGATAGTGCATTTGGATTCAACGTTCAAGAACTTGAAACGGCCGTACGCAATGGTTTACCGGTCGTTATGGTCGTGGCCGTTGATGGGGCTTACGGTATGGAAAAATCGGCCCAGAAGCGAATGTTTGGACGCGAGGCAGACTGGTTTGGCCACGAGCATGCTCCGGTAAGATATGATCAAGTGGCTATGGCCATGGGTTGTCATGGAGAGAAAGTCAGTAAAGGATCGGAAATTAGAGCGGCCCTTGAACGATCGGTGAGTTCAGGCAAACCGGCTGTTATTCATGCCGAGGTTGATCCGGTGGCCAACATTGATCCTCCGGGAAATTGGCTGTGGATCGCCGCCCGGACGGGCAAGATTGAAATGTAAATTGGTGGCCCCGGCTATGCGTCAGTTCCCTCCCGCCTGCTCCGGCTCGGGTGAAGGGTATATTTTGTGATTTGAAACAGAGATGGAGGGTGGGCTTTATGGACATTGCAGCGATCGATCAGGCACGACTCAACTTTAATCCTCAGGGGCTTTTTATTATAAATGCTGCCATTGGCTTGATGATGTTGGGCGTTGCGCTCGAGTTGAAACTGGAAGATTTTAAGCGAATTTTTGTTGCCCCCAAAGCTCCGGCTATCGGCCTAGTTGCCCAATTCATCTTCTTGCCTGCGTTTACTTTTCTATTAACACTTGTTTTAAGACCACCGCCATCCATCGCATTGGGTATGATCCTGGTGGCAGCTTGCCCTGGCGGAAATCTTTCCAACATTATCACTTATTTGGCACGCGGCAATTGCGCCATCTCGGTGAGTATGACGGCGGTTTCCACAGCAGCAGCCATTATCATGACACCATTAAACCTAGCCCTGTGGGGCAGCCTGAATCCGAACACGGTCAGCATTCTGCGGCAGGTGAGGCTCAGTCCCTGGGATGTATTTGTCACCGTCTTCATCATCTTGGGAATACCGTTGGGTGTGGGGTTGCTGCTTTCCCGTGTGTTTCCATCTCTGGCACGCAGGGTTCGCCGCCCCTTTAAAATATTCTCACTGCTATTTTTTATCGGGATCGTCGCTGCCGCGTTGATCACCGGCAAGATCGACTATCCGCAGATGATCCAGG
>CAMYNZ010000352.1 GCA_947259865.1 uncultured Desulfobacterales bacterium
ATTTATAGATACTTGACGCCTGATCGATTTTTTATTGTGTCAATGGATATGAAAATTTGGTACCAAAAGTGGGAAGTTTTCTTCACAATGAACCCTAGAAGTGGTTTCACAACCCCATCTTAGGCCCAAAGGCTTTGTTGCGGGCCTCCTCAAAATGCTCACATACTACCGTGTATGCTGCGCTTTTTCGTCAGCCTGCGCCTTGCCCTTGAATTTAACCTGAGGTTTTGAAACCACTTCTATTTTGCACACCTTTGACATCCCTTAATACAAACCTCAAAACGGCCATCGAATGCATGCAGCCGCATATCTACCGAACGTCGCTGTTCCGGCGGGGTCCTGCGGATGGCAACCGGATATCCCCGAATCTTATGGGTTTGAACCCTATGAGATCAGAGACCCTTCAAAAACAGGTGGTTTTTCAGGATGTTTTAAATTTGCCCTTGACAAATACAACTTAATATCTCATGGATAATTAACGGACACCTGATGACATCATTACCGTTTTACGTAATTAGTGATCGACATCCGTATTTCCCTCGAACCAACCATTTTTCGCGGAAAATGATGGATTAAGACAGTTTTGTGCATTATCTTTTAAACTATCTTTCCATCGTTTACCCATCATCCCGACCGGACGACTTGATATCCAAAACCCGGAGATTAAGTTCAGGAACATCCGGTCAAATTGCTAACGCTCTACAAACCCCGAACGGCCGCTATAAATTGACAATCGCAATCGGTGAAAAACAAAGATTAAAATGGGCGGTTATCGGCGGCGGCAACGGTGGTCAGTCACTTTCAGGCCATCTTTCGGTTATGGGTTTCGCAGTCCGTCTCTACGATATATTTGCGGAAACGATCGAATCAATTCAGTCACAGGGGGGAATTCAATTAGATGGTGCCGTCAAAGGCTTTGGGAAAATTGATGTGGCCACCACCGATATTGCCGAAGCGCTCGATGGGGCGGACATCGTGATGGTTGTGGCACCTGCTGTGGCCCACCGCAAAATCGCTAAAGATTGCGCACCCTATCTCGCGGATGGACAACTCGTATTTATACACCCGGGTGCAACCGGCGGTGCCCTGGAATTTAGAAAGGTCCTGGCTGCTGAAAATTGCACCGCTGAGATAACCCTGGCGGAGGCCAATTCGTTACTTTACGCCTGTCGTTGTTTGCGTCCGGGTCAGGCAACTATTTTTGGTATCAAAAACGAGTTAATGGTTGCCGCTCTTCCGGCCGGCAAAACTGAGGAAGTGCTCCAAAAATTAACTACTGCATTTCCTCAGATGTATCCCGGTAAAAATGTTTTGGAAACAAGCTTGAGCAATCCCAATGCCATGATGCACCCTGGGCCGACCTTGCTAAACACCTCGCTAATTGAATCCGGAAGAAAGTGGTTATATTACTGGGATGGTATTACCCCATCCATAGGTGCCTTTGTGGAAGAAATGGATAAAGAAAGGCTCAACCTGGCACAATTTTTCGGCTTGACGCTGCCTTCCATTCGTGAATGGTATAAGCTGGCCTATGGCGCCGACGGAGAAACCCTCCCGGAAGCTGTCAAAAACAATAAAGCCTACGAAAAAGTTGAAGGGCAAAAAACCCTCCATACCCGATATATCCTGGAAGATATCCCCATGGGATTGGTGCCGATGGTATCTCTGGGAAAATTGTTGGAGATTGATGTGTCACGGATGGAAACAATTGTAACCCTGGGTGAATTTTTAATTGGTAAAGACTTAACCACAACCGGCCGAACCCTTGAAAACCTCGGGCTTGCCGGGATGGATCCCCGGGCTATTCAACAATATATAGAAACCGGCATAAAAGCGTAAGAAATATTTAATTCTATTAAATTCCTTATGAAAACATGCTGTTTAAAACCAATTCTCACTTCTTCAAAAAGTCTGGTTTTTTGAAAGTGAGCATCAAAAAGAGGAGGAACAATCATGAATAAAACAAATCTAACCAAACAAAAGCTTACGGCAGCGATTGTCACGATCATCGCTGTCACCCTGCTCCTGGCACCGGGATTTGTCTTCGCCGGGGGGAAACCGGGAGCCAAGGTCGACGCCATGAAAATAACAACGGCGACCGCCACCTTTGATCCCGTCCGGCCTGAAGCCGCCAGGGTTATCGCCTCGGCCTTTCAGTCTATCGGCTGGGACGTTACGGCCAATCCGATTGATTACAATCAGAACGTGCAAAAGGTCATTATGGAACATGACTACGACATGTGGCTGGTCATGCTGTCCGGGGCCTCCTTGCGCATCGACCCCAATATTTTTACTTACAAAAAGCACCACTCCTCGGGGTACAAAAAGGGCGGCTGGAACTGGGAGGGACTCAAAAACAGCAATATCGACACCCTGGTCGTGGCCCAGCAGACGGAAATGGATGTGGAAAGAAGACGCCAGATCGTTTACAAGGCCCAGGAACTGATCCATGCCAACCAGTCCATGAGCCCCCTGGCATACGTGGAAATGACCAACGCATACCGCTCGGATCGAATCAAGAACCTGACCCCCATGATGGGTGAAGGCATCGGCAGTTTTTGGTCGGATATCAGCATGGAAGTGATCAAGGGCGACGGATATGTCCGCACCGGCTCGACGTCACCGCTCAAGAATCTGAATCCCGTAGCGGCTAAGGACCATCTGGAGTTTATGGCCCTGCGTATGATTTACGACCGCCTCTTCCGGATTGACCCGGAAGGAAAAGCCAAACCCTGGGCGGCTGAATCTTATAAGGTTGTCGATCCGACCACCATCGAACTAACCCTCCGTAAAGGGATGAAGTTTCATGACGGTATGGAGGTGACCGCTGACGACGTAAAATTTACCTTTGATTATCATGCCCAGTATAAAGCCCCCTTCTTTGTGGAATCTCTCAAACACTTTGAGTCGGTGGAGACGACCGGGAAGTACGGCGTCCGCATCAAGCTCAAGGATCCATACGCGCCGTTTATCCCTAATTTGCTGGGGGCCATATTTATCATTCCCAAGCACATCTGGCAGGATATTCCCGGGAAGGTCGACGTCAACGATCCGCTGAATTACCCCAATGAAAAACCGATAGGCAGTGGGCCGTTCAAGTTCGATTACTGGGACCGGGGCCGGGAGCTGAAGGTATCCGCATTTAAGGAGCATTTTAACGCGCCCAAGGCTGACGGCATCATCCGTGTCGTATACGGCAGTCACGATGCCATGGCTGCGGCCATTGAAAAAGGCGAGTGCGACCGAACCCGCTATATCTTGAAACCCAGCCTTTTGATGGATCTCAAAAAGGTCAAAAACGTGGTCGCCAAGGGCTATCCCAACCACGGATTCTACACCCTGAGCTACCACACCCAGCGGCCGCCACTGAATGATCCGGCCTTCCGCCGGGCAATCGCTCATGTAATTCCCAGAGAGCTCATCATCGAAGCGATCCTGTCGGGATTCGGGGAACCGGGCGGCTCGGTTATCGCACCGGCCAACAAGTTCTGGCACAATCCGGCGGTGAAACCTTTCGAGGAGGATATCGCCAAGGCCAAAAATATTCTGGAAAATGCGGGTTACTGGTGGGATAAGAGAGGCAAACTACACTATCCCAAATAACACCTCATTTAAGGTGATCGCAAATTTTCGACTTCCCCGGGGTAAGCCGTTTGGGCGACCCCCCGGGGATCAGAAGGGCTGGTCCAATGCAAGAATATATTATCCGAAGAATTTTATACACGTTGGTGACGCTTTTCGGGGTTGCAACCATCCTTTTTTTTATATTTCGTATCATGCCCGGAGACCCCACAGCCCAGGTTATTTCTCCGGCACTGGACGAGGTTGCCCAGGCCCGGCTCAAGCAGGTCTATGGACTGGATAAACCGTTGTATGTTCAATACGTCCTGTTCCTGAAAAACACGGCCACGCTTGAGTGGGGGCGTTCTTTTACCAGTTCCAGAAAAGTATTTGACATTATGACCTATCGCTTCTGGAATACCATTTTTATCGCTTCTGGAATACCATTTTCCTGATGGGGGCTGCCATGTGTTTCGTTCTGGTTATCGGCACCGGACTGGGCATGGTGATGGCCTGGCGACGGCAGGGCCCCCTGGACATCGGGGGCACGATAACGGCAATGGTGTTGCAGTCGGCACCGCCGTTTGTCACCGGCCTGCTGCTGCTGATGGTGTTGAGCTACCGCCTGGATCTCTTTCCCACCGGCGGGATGCAAACCCCGGGTGTCGCACTGGGAAAGGGTTTGGCCATCTTTTTATCCGCTGACTTTTTACATCACCTGGTTTTGCCGACCGTCACCGTTTCCGTTTTTTATCTGGCCACGCCCATGCTGATTATGCGGGACTCCATGCTGGAGGTGATGGGCAGCGATTTCATCGAACTGGCCAAAGCCAAGGGACTCGCACCCCACGTGGTCATGATCAAGCACGCGGCCCGCAATGCCCTGATGGCTGTGGTGACCGTTGCATCACTCATGATCGGATTTGCTATCGGCGGCCAGGTCCTTGTAGAGACGGTCTTCTCCTGGCCCGGCATGGGGAAGCTAATGGTGGAGGCCGCATCGTCTCACGACTACCCGGTGGCCCAGGCCACATTCCTGGTT
>CAMYNZ010000353.1 GCA_947259865.1 uncultured Desulfobacterales bacterium
TGTCAACCAAAAAACCAATTCATGCAAGGCGGCATGGGTGTTGTTGCTCAAGCTATTCCGTTGGTAAAAAATGTTCAGGTTTGCTTTTGGAAATAAAGAGTGAGTCCCTGTTTCACTGTCCACTGTGCTGAAGAACCAAGCCCTGGGAAGGGCAGTTTTTGCTCTTGACAAGCTGAGTCGTGATTATTTATTTCTATTACAATCATTTATATATCTATGAAGCTATAGACATATCAGATTTTAACAAACCGGTTTGGGTATTTATCTTGTAAGGTCCCCTTATGCCGCCTATCAATGAATATCAATCAACAAAGAGCCGTTTTCAAGAAAGCGACCGCACCCTGATTCAACAAATAGGTGCCGGCGATCAAAAGGCATTTGGCATTCTATACGATCGATATAAAACGCTTGTCTTTAGTCTGGCTGTGAAAATTGCCGGTAACCATGAGACAGCTGAAGATATTACCTTGGATGTATTTACGCAGATCTGGGAAAAAGCCGACAGATATCACTCTGAAAAAGGTTCGGTAAAGGGATGGATTGCGAGTCTTGCTAGATACCGTTCTATCGATACGCTGCGTCGACGCAAAGTTCGTGCGGATATTAATCGCCCTCAATGGTCTGACGTCCAGTTAGAGAGACTACCCTCAAATGATAATACCGGTGAAGCACTGGAATTGGCTGAAACAAGGAAAAAGGTATCTAATGCCATTGCTAAACTGCCGGAAGATCAGCAAGAAGTCCTGGCAATGGCTTACTTTAAAGGGTACACCCATCGGCAAATTGCCGAGGCACTAAACGAACCATTGGGAACAATAAAAACGCGAATACGCCTTGGCCTTCAGAAGCTTAAACAGATTCTTAAAGACCAAAACATTTTAGATTGATGCATCCAAAATTTAAATTAATGCGTATATGTGTAATGAAGGGAACACAATTAAGAACAAAATGATTAAACATGATCAAATACATGAAATGTTGCCGGCTTATGCGCTTGGATGCCTTGATTTAGAGGAAGCTGTAATGGTTTCAGAGCACATTGCAGCATGCGCAAAATGCAATCGGCAATTCCTGGAATACCGCAGCACCGTTGACGCCATGGCATATGGAGCCCCCGGTGTATGCCCTTCTGATTCACTTAAGCAGAAATTAATGCAGAGAATTCAAACAACTGCAAAGAAACCGTCCGTCTCACAACCGGCTATACAACATCGAAAATTAAAATCTCTGTGGCAGAGTTTGTCCCCGGCATGGGCTTTTGCTAGCTTGGCGCTTATTGTTAGCCTCACAGTCATCAATTTATTGCAATGGCATCATACGCAGAAGCTGCAGAAAGAAATCGCTGTAGAGCTTCTGGTTTTGAAAATGAAAGGCACGCACAGAGCGCCCAAAGGAGATGGTACGTTTATCATTAGTCAGAATCGCAAAAAAGGTGTGCTGGTAGCAAGCGATCTCCCGATACCTTTGCAAAACCAACAATACCAGCTTTGGATGAAAAAAAATGGCCAGCAAGTCAGTGGCGGGGTTTTCTCCGTCACTCCAACCGGGTATGCCGTGGTGGAAATTCAATCCAAGGAATCACTTTCGAATTTCCGATCCTTTAAGATAACCCTTGAACCCGAGGGAGGAAGCCCAACCCCAAGCGATTATATAGTGATGGTCAGCCATATTTAACCACTCTCCTTTTTAGTCTTACCTTCCTTCATTTACACCAGGAACACTGCGACGTAGATACCCCAGAGTGAAAAATCAAACTTTAAATGAATCCAAATAGCCCATTTTTGCGTATTGTTAGATATGGTCACTTATAGGATCCATGCGTATGAGGATGTCTGAACCCAAACAACAAAAGGAGGTAAAAATGAAAAAGTTGGTAAAATTATCTATCTGTCTGATATTTCTCGCAGTGGCTATCGGCGGCGCCTATGCGCAGTTTGCCAAGCCCGAGGACGCTATCAAATACCGCAAATCGGTCATGTTTCTGATCGCTCAACATTTCGGGCGCATGGGAGCGGTGGTAAAGGGAAAGGTCTCTCACGACCAGGAAGCATTTACGCGCAATGCCATGGTGATGGAGGCGCTGTCACATCTGCCCTGGGAGGCGAGTATGGTGCCGGGAACCGACAAAGGCGATACCACCTTGAGCGCTGCGGCGTTTGCGAAGCAGGACAAATTCAAAGCCAGCGCCCAGGCTTTCGAAGCCGGGACCGCAAAACTCGTAAGCGTATCTCAAAGCGGCGATTTAAGCGCCATCAAAGCGCAGTTTGGCGAGGTGGCCAAAAGCTGCAAGGGCTGTCACGAAAAGTTCCGTACCAAGTAGGGTGGTTGCCCAAAATATGTTTTAGTTGAAATTTTATACTTGTGAGCAGTCATTTCGAGCGTAGCGAAGCAATCTTATGTTTTTGAAAGGGATTGCCTCATATCTACGCTCCTCGCAATGAAAGAGTAGCGGAACATACGTCTCGACATCTACAATCGACCTCGGGTCAGCCGAAGTGTGGCCTCGCGGGCTGATGGGTCAGTTTTTGGCGATACTCTAGCGCACAAGAAAATAGACAGCCAGGGAGGCAAGTCCCGCAATTATCACCGCCAACCAGGTCCGGCCGCTGGCGGCTTCGGCCTCCGCATCGTGCCACGGCTTGACACCGGTGATCATCGGCAGTATCAGATTCTGGCGCTTGTAGAAAAAATAGAAAATCACCGCCGCGACGTGCACGCACACGAGTGCGATGATAACCTGTTGATTCAGCTTGTGAACCTTTGTCAGCCAGTCACTGGTGGCTTTGCCGACCCAATCAAAGAGCGGACCCTCGGTAACTATGTCGTCGTTGGCGAACAAACCGGTTGCAGCCTGGACCAACAAGGTGAACAGCAGGGCAAGGATCGACCATCCGCCCAATGGATTGTGACCCAGGTAGTGCGGTGAGTCACGGTGAAGGAGGGTCCCTACGTAGCGAATGACGGCAGACGGATCCCGAATAAACGTCACAAAGCGGGATTCGCGACTCCCGATGAAACCCCAGACCAGCCGGAACAGGAGCAGGGCCAAGATCGCAAAGCCTCCCCACGCATGGTACTGCATGGCATTACCACCAATGTTGCCGGTTACAAAAGAGATAATCACCAAAATCACCAGCAGCCAGTGAAACAGCCGCGTCGGCAAATCCCACACCAGGACGCTCCTGATGGGATTTTCGGTGTTTTCCTCGTTTTGTTTTGTTTGTTCCATATTTTTTAAACTTTAGTCCTGATTTATAAATAAAACAAATAAAATCGATGAAAAATCTAGATTTCAAATTATGCAATTTTCAGTCTGCTGAGATTGTGAATTTAATCAAAATGTTTTTGTTTAACTTCGCACTGTGATCTCTGGACTTGGGGCACTTGATGTATTAGTTTTTTTTTACAAGTAATCATGCTACCTGAAAATCGTAAAAAAGCAAAATATCATTCTTGAATGAGGCGATTATAAAATGAACGATAAAGGAGGATCTTATCATGCGATACTTTATATGCATACTTTTAACGTTTTTAGTTTCAACTGGCGCATTTGGTGCCACAGGCACTGCAATTAGTTATGAGATTAATGGTCAATCCTACGAAGGGTATTACGTCAGCCCATCTGAAAAGGCGCCTTTTGTATTGCTGATTCATGACTGGGATGGTTTGACAGACTATGAAGTCAAGCGGGCCAATATGCTTGCTGATTTGGGATATGCTGTTTTTGCTTTGGATTTGTTTGGTGCCGGCGTGCGACCCACTGAGATGAAAGATAAACGCCAGCACACAGGTGAACTCTACAAAGACCGCGAAAAAATGCGGGCATTGATGAAAGGCGCCTTGGAAACGGCCAAGAACAAAGGCGCTAACATAGAGAATTCCGTCGCATTCGGCTATTGTTTCGGTGGCGCCGCAGTACTTGAATTGGCACGATCCGGAGCAGACTTGAAAGGTTTCGCAACGTTTCATGGCGGCCTGAAGACGC
>CAMYNZ010000354.1 GCA_947259865.1 uncultured Desulfobacterales bacterium
CCTTACCTGGTATCCATGCAAAAAAATATCGCAGAGACCCTTGGCGTCAGGCAACATAGCGTCAACATAAAAGCTACCACCACCGAAGGGCTGGGCATCATCGGAAAAGGGCAGGGGATAGCCGCCTTGAGCGTCGCCATGATTAATTGAGAATTCAATGTCCACTTTTAAACTTGTAACAGATTTTAAGCCCAGGGGTGATCAGCCGGCCGCTGTTGAACGTTTGAGTCAAAACGTCTTGTCTGGAAAACGTCACCACGTGCTGTTGGGTGTCACCGGTTCCGGCAAGACGTTCACCATGGCCAATGTTATTGCCAGGGTTGAAAAGCCAACCATCGTTTTGGCACCCAATAAAACACTGGCTGCACAACTCTACAATGAGTTCAGACAGCTATTTCCGGAAAATGCCGTAGAGTATTTTGTAAGCTACTACGATTATTACCAGCCTGAAGCCTACCTCCCGTCGACGGATACTTACATTCAAAAAGACTCGTCAATCAATGAGATGATCGACAAGATGCGCCATTCCGCGACCCGATCCGTTTTATCGCGCCGGGACGTAATCGTAGTTGCCAGTGTATCCTGCATATTCGGTCTGGGCGCTCCTGAAGATTATCTGGCCATGCGGATCGATATGGAAAATGATATGGAAATCAACCGGGACAAACTTTTGCTCAACCTGGTGAACATGCACTACGAACGCAATGATATTGATTTTCATCGGGGCGTCTTCAGGGTAAGGGGGGATCGGGTTGAAATATTTCCTGCCTACGAAGAAGAAAAGGCGATACGGATTGATTTTTTTGGAGACCAGATCGAAGGCATTTCTGAAATCGATTCGCTGCGCGGATTGTTGCTGCGACCTTTAAAACAGGTCACGATTTTTCCTGCCAGTCATTATGTGACTCCCAAAGCGACTGTGAAACGGGCCATTGAAACGATCATAACCGAGCTAAAAGAGCGAATCAAATTTTTTAATAATGAAAAAAAATATATTGAGGCCCAGCGAATCGAAGAGCGCACAAATTTCGATCTGGAAATGATACAGGAACTTGGCTACTGCAATGGTATCGAAAATTATTCCCGCCATTTTACCGGAAGAGCGCCCGGTGAACCACCGCCAACGCTGCTGGATTATTTTTCGTCTGATTTTTTGCTCTTCATCGACGAGAGTCATATCGCCGTGCCGCAGCTTTACGGTATGTACAAAGGCGATCGATCGCGAAAGCAAACGCTGGTGGAACACGGATTCAGACTACCGTCAGCGCTGGATAACCGGCCCCTTCATTTCGAGGAATTCAAGACCCGCCTAAACCAGGTCGTTTATGTCTCTGCAACCCCGGCAGACTACGAGCTCGAAAAGGGTAAAAATACAATGGTCGAACTGATTGTGAGACCCACAGGGCTTGTGGATCCCGAAATCGATGTGCGCAAGGCCTATAACCAGGTTGACGATTTATTGGAGGAAATCTTGAATCGCCAAAAAAATCAGGAAAGGGTATTGGTGACAACCCTGACCAAAAGGATGGCAGAGGATCTCAGTGAATACTTTGCAGATCTCGGGATACGAGTTCGGTACCTTCATTCAGATATCAGTACACTGGAAAGAATGGATATTATTAGAGATTTACGGATAGGCAAATTCGATGTTCTGGTGGGCATTAACCTGTTACGCGAAGGACTTGACATACCGGAAGTTTCACTGGTGGCCATACTGGATGCCGATAAGGAGGGATTTCTGCGTTCAACCCGCTCATTGATTCAAACCTTTGGTCGTGCAGCTCGTAATGTTCGGGGCCGTGTTATCATGTATGCCGACCATGTCACCCGATCCATGCAGGTGGCCATAAGCGAAACCAACCGGCGCCGAAATATACAGGGGATCTACAATAAGAAACATGGTATAACCCCTGAAAGCATTAAAAAAGACATTCCACAGGTATTTTCGTATGCCCAGACGTCGGCTTCCGAAGCACCGAACCAAGTGGCGGAAGCTGTCGCAGAGTTTAAAACCTTGGACGATATCGATGCCACTATTCATTTGCTGGAAAAAGAAATGAACAAAGCAGCCAAAGCGCTCGAGTTCGAAAGAGCTGCTGAATTTCGGGACCGCATTCGTGATTTAAGAAAATTGGTTGTATTTGAAGAATAATGGATTCCCTGTCAAAAAAAAGCCGGCCGATAAAAGGAAGCCCGCAAGGGTTATCAAGGGTTCCCGCTGGGCCCGGTGTTTATCTCATGAAGGATTCTCACGGAGAGATTCTGTACATCGGAAAGGCTCAAAATCTAAGGAAGCGACTGGCATCCTATTTTGGAAAGACCGCTCAAAAGGATGTCAAAACCGCAGTTATGATCCACAAAATTGAAAACTTTGATACCATTATCACGGCCAGCGAGAAAGAGGCGCTGATCCTCGAATCAAATCTGATCAAACGCTACAAGCCGCGCTATAATGTGGTCCTCAAAGACGATAAACGATACCCCTCTTTGCGCCTGGACGTTGAGCATCCCTATCCCAAGCTGTCCATAGTACGTAAAATAAAAAAAGATAGGGCACTGTATTTTGGGCCCTATTCATCAGCCCAGGCCGTGCGCCAGACCTTAAAAATCATCAATAAAACATTTAAATTACGTAAATGCAGTGACCGGGAATTTAAAACAACCACCCGTCCGTGTCTCAACTGTCAAATGCAGGGGTGTCTGGCTCCCTGTTGCCGGGATATCGATAAAAAATACTACGATGAAATGGTTAAAGAGGTTGTTCTGTTTTTAAAAGGAAGAACCCCTGAACTCATTGGCAAAATCAAAAAGCAGATGGTGAAAGCGGCGGAGAGCCGGGACTTCGAGAGGGCGGCCGTGTTGCGGGACAAAATATATTCGCTTGAAAGAACCGTTGAGCGGCAGGCGGCGGTTTCAACCGATTTAAAAGACAGGGATGTTATCGCAATAACCCGATCGTCTGGAATTTTTACGGTGACCCTATTTTATGTGCGCGGGGGTTTTCTGCTTGGAAACCGCGTTTTTTATTTTACGGATACCATGTCAAATGATGCCGAGATTGTAGGGACTTTTATCCGGCAATACTATGAAAACGCCTATTTCATCCCGAAAGAAATACTCGTATCGGTTCGATTGGAAGACACCGTTCTGATCGAAGAATGGCTGAGAAATCTCAAGGGGCAAAAGGTAGTTATTTTGTGGCCCCAAAAGGGTGAAAAGGCCCGGCTTGTGAGTATGGCTCTCCACAACGCCCAAAAAAGCCTGAATGACAAGATTGCCGCCCTGGCCGGAGAACTGGATACGCTCACTCGGCTCCAGAAGCGTCTGAATCTAAATCGATTGCCGATGCGAATCGAGTGCTTTGATAATTCCAATCTCTCCGGAACAGAACCCGTCGCCGGAATGGTTGTGTTCGAAAATGGAACAAGCAACACGTCTGCCTATCGAAAATATAAAATCAAGAGCATCGCCAAACAGGATGACTATGCGCATATGCAAGAAGTGTTGCAACGGCGCTATGGCAAAGGCGAACGCTCAAAACCTTTGCCGGACTTGCTTATGGTGGATGGCGGGAAGGGTCAACTCAATATTGCGGTTTCGGTGTTGCGGACCCTTAACCTGGAAAATGAACTGGATATTATCGGGATAGCTAAAAAAGACATGCACAAAGGCGAATCTCAGGACAAAATCTATAAACCCGGGCGGGCCAACCCGATAAACTTCGGTCGGGAAGGACATCTGCTGCTGTTCTTACAAAAAATCAGGGACGAAGCCCATCGCTTTGCGATTACTTTTCAGCGCCGGCGTCGCAAGATAACCTCGATGCGTTCTGCTCTGGACAGTGTGCCGGGTATCGGACAAAAAAGGAAAGAAACCCTCCTGCGACATTTTGGCGGTATCCAGGCTATTCGGTCAGCTAGCATAAAACAACTGAGCGCCGTGCCCGGAATTAACCGAAAGATCGCCGAAATTATCAAAAAGCA
>CAMYNZ010000355.1 GCA_947259865.1 uncultured Desulfobacterales bacterium
TGTTAAAATAATTAAAGAAGTATAATGCGAAAAGAAAAAACAAAATCGTACAGGCCGCCCTGAAAAAATAACCAAATACAAAGCTAACGGCACCCAATGCTTCCAGAAACAAAATCGCGAAGCCAAATATCACGGGCGGCAGTCCAAGATTCATGAAGCCCAGGCTTGTGCCAGCGCTTTTCCAGGAGGGCGCACCGGCAAATAATTTGGGCAAGGCATGCAAAAAAAGCACGGCTGTTAGGCCCAATCGCATAATAAGTAGACCGAAATTCATTTTCCGATTTTGCGAATCAAACATTTTTCCCTCCAGCGCAAGCGGCTATCTTGAACCGATCTCAAAAATAGTAGATCACGCCTCCCGCTTGAAAGCGGGAGGCGTTAGATGCATTTTTGAGATGGGTTCTAGTATTTCATATTGACAAAATATATCAACTATAAATTAACGGCCACGCATCAATGCGCTATCTCAAAAAAAGTGGCGCCGGTTTCTGGGTTCAGAGTTCTAAGGTTCAAGGATTTGTTAAATTGGTTTTATTGGTCTTATGGGCTGAATGGGTTGGCTTAAACCGAACCAGTTGAACAAATTAAACCAACATAACGTGTGCTCGACGCTGACACCTGAAACCTTTATCTTTGCAGAAGTAAATTGATAAAAACAATCCATCATTTGTAAATTAAATGGGCGCCGCAACACCAAAGGCGCTGCCTGACTTTGACATAAATATTATAATACCATATTATTGGCTGAAATTATCGAAAGGAGTGCAAAGCAAACGTTGATGAGTGAATTCTGGGATTGGTGGCAGCACCTGCCGCAACATTTAAGCCCGGTCATATTTGAAATCGGCTGGTTCAAGCTTCAATACTACGGGTTGTCGTATATGGTGGCCTTTGCGCTGACATATTTTCTGGTCCTCTACCGCATCAAGCATGAAAAACACTTCGAATTCACAAAGGATCAGATCAACGATATTACCACCTACGCCATCCTGGGCCTGATTATCGGTGCACGGCTCGGCTATGTGTTGTTTTACAATTTTTCCTACTATATGCGCCACCCACTGGAAATTATACTTCCGTTTTCCTATTCAAACGGTTTCACCTTTACCGGCATTTCCGGCATGTCCTATCATGGTGGCCTTATCGGGGCATTGCTTGCCGTCACGTGGTATGTCCGCAAAGCCAAACTGAGGTTCTGGGATGTGATGGACTTATATTTTACCGTGGTGCCGCTGGGATATACATTTGGCCGGCTCGGAAATTTTATGAACGGGGAATTATTCGGGCGGGCAACCACCTCGGCGATCGGGATGTATTTTCCCCTGGCACCTGATAAGGCACTTCGGCATCCATCCCAGCTGTATGAAGCCTTCTTTGAGGGGATTTTCCTTTTTCTTATCCTCTGGGGCATCCGCAAAATTAAAAAACCCAGCGGGGCCATGCTGGCATTTTATGTGATCGGTTATGGGACCGTGCGCTTTTTCATCGAATATTTTCGACAGCCCGACGCCCATATCGGCTTTGTCTTTCTATCCTTTTCCATGGGGCAGATACTTTGTGCGCTTATGATTGCGGGTGGAATCAGTCTGTATTTTTATTTGAAACAAAAAGAACAGGCAACCGACTAATCCTGAAATGATGGATGGCATGAAGAAAAAACTGGGCGGCATCAATGTGTTGTATCCAACTCCCACCACAATCGTCGGTGCTATCGTAGCGGTAAAAAAACGGACAAATCCAACTTATTTGGAATTTTTTACGGCAACCTGGCAAAAGCGCCCATGATCACCGCATGTCCGATCAATATGGAGTGCAGGCTATTTGATATTTACGACACCCCCACCCACGATCTGTTTATCGGCGAAATTGTAGAAACCTATGCAGATGAATCCGGTCTTAAAGACGGCAAAGTCGACCTGGCCGCCGTAAAGCCCTTGTTGTTTGATATGAGCAGCATCCAGTACTGGTCGATCGGCAAAGCCCTGGAAAATTGTTGGCGTGTCGGTAAAAAAATGAAACAAACATAATGGAAACCACCCCCCGGGAAGAAATCAGTCAGCGCATCAACAGATTCCAGCAAGAACTGGCGGCCAACGATCTGGAGGGTGCTTTTATTCTGCAAAACGCAGATCTCTTCTATTTTTCAGGCACGATCCAATCTGCTGTTTTGTTTGTTCCTGCAAACGGGGAACCCATCCTCATGGTTCAAAAAAACCTTGAGCGGGCACAGCTTGAATCTTCTTTAAACACGATCGTTCAGGTTAAAAGCAAAAACCAAATTGCGCAGACACTTCGTGATTTCAAAGTTAATTTATTATCCACAGCAGGACTTGAAATGGATGTCCTGCCGGCCACCCTTTATATCGGATTTAAAGAAAAATTCCCTCGCTGTCGCTGGGTGGATGTGTCGGATATCATACGCAAATTGCGCATGATAAAGACGGGCTATGAAATCGAGCAGATCCGGAAGGCCACTGCCATTTTGCACACCGGATTGACGGAAATAAGTCATATTATCAGCGCCGGAATGACCGAATTGGAAATCGACGGATATCTGGCCATGATCGCCCGCCGGGAAGGGCACATGGGAACTTTGAGAATGCGGGGTTGGAATCAGGAAATGACCTACGCGCATGTACTGTCCGGTGAAAACGGCTCCGTTATTTCAATGCTGAACAGCGCCCACGGCGGCAGCGGCAACACGCCGGCCATGGCTCAGGGAGCGGGGTTTCGCAGAATAAGGACGAATGAACCGATTGCAATTGACTACGGTGTGGCCGTTAATGGTTACATTGGCGACCAGCTTCGAACCTATGTCATCGGCGAGCTTTCCGATTCCCTGAAAAAAGCACACGAATGCTCCCGCAATATTCATCTGCGTATGACCCGGGAGGCCCGGCCGGGAGTTTCCTGTTCGCATCTGTATAACCTGGCGACGGAAATGGCGGCGGAAATCGGCTACAGCGACTTTTTTATGGGCTATGGCGAGGGCCAGGTGCAATTTATCGGGCACGGAATTGGTCTGGAGATCGATGAGTATCCCGTCATCGCACCTCGATTTGATGGGGTTTTAGAAGCGGGCATGGTTTTCGCCCTTGAGCCTATATTTGTTTTACCGCAAGAGGGAGTTGTCGGTCTGGAGGATGACTATTTGGTTACACCCAATGGCTTAAAGCGCCTGACGATTACGGAGCAGGCGGTGATTCACATATAAACCGGTAAGTTTCCGAATTTCTATTGCTTTCCGAATCATTCCATCATCCGCATCTTAGATTTAACAGTACATATCCAACACCCGGGTTCTGTTTCATAATGCTTCTGCGGTTGACTGCCGCAGTGGTTTTCGTTATAGCCAGGGTAGAGCGTACGGCTATTCCAATATTTCAGCAACTTAGGTGCGCTCGATCACCAGGGTGTGCAATCGGCTCAAATTGATGATTGATGAAGGCAAATGCTGCTCGAATTAAAAGAATTAAATTATAGGTACCCGGGATCCACCGGCAATCTATTCCGGGATTTGAACTGTCAGGTGGCACAACCGGGTTTTCACGCGCTATTCGGACCATCGGGGGTGGGCAAGACCACTCTGGCAAAAATGATTACCGGAGAAATTAAGGACTATGCCGGAAAAATTGCTGCGCAAAAAATGGATCATGTTCTGTATACCTATAATCTGGAAAGACTCCCGGGATGGCAAAGCGTCCAGGAGCATCTGGCGGCAGTCACGCCGGAAACGAATAAAGGTAGGATCGCAGAACTCGTCGAATCATTCGGGCTTCAGTCCTGTTTGCATTCCCGCTTTGCCAAACTTTCTCTGGGCCAGCAAAACCGAACGATTTTATCCCGCTATCTCCTGCAGGAATTTGATTTGTTGATTATGGACGAAAGCCTGGCCAACGTGGACGAAATAACCAAAGAAAAAATAATTTTAAAAATTAAAGCACTGTTTCCCGAACGCTGTTTTCTATATA
>CAMYNZ010000356.1 GCA_947259865.1 uncultured Desulfobacterales bacterium
CTATAGTGAGATTGAGACGATAGGTCTGTGGGTGGATGACAATTGGGAAGTTACTGAGCTTGCGCAACAAAATGATGTCTAATCCGCTTTTGGAGCGAGCGATAAACAGCTGCCGACAAAGCTGAGCCGTTAGGTTTGGGATTACATGGATCAGAAGCAATTCAGCATACTGCTTTCGGACATCAACAAGTGGATTGAGAACACGCTGGCCGAGTATGAAGCACGGATGCAGCCCGTAGCGGCGGCGCAATTTGAGAGGCTAAATCAATACTACCCTGAAACCGTGCTCCAGCGCGTCCAGCGAGTGATTGTTGATCGATGCCCGGTTCCGCCCCTGGCTATTTCAGGTATCCCTCAACTTACCGAAATCGAACGCTGGGATATTAAAGGCATCCCGTGGGTAAATACCATTTTTATACGTCGGGATCTGGCAGGCTGGGATGCCGTCCACTTTCACGAACTTTTGCATATCATTCAATGGGAGAACTTGGGGACAGAGCGTTACCTTACTGCCTGGGCCATCGGTACCGTCACCCGGGGGTATCGAGACAATCCCCTGGAAGAGATGGCATTTCGCCATCAATTGCGATTTGAGACAGATAAAACACCGTATGACGTAATTAGTGAAGTTACTGCCGAAATTGCAGAATGGCCGAACAGTAGCTTCGATATTGGACGAATCGCCTAGAAGTGGTTTCAAAACCCCATCTAAGGCCCAATTAGTCCGCCAGAGTACTTTGGCGGACTGCGCTTTTTCATCGGTTTGCGCCTTGCCCTTGGGCCTAATCTGAGGTTTTGGAACAAATTCTAAACACTTCATATTTAGGAGGCCTAAATGACGGAATATGAAGAGCTTGCCCCTCGATTTAAGGAGGCCCTCTTGACGCAAGCCAGGGTCAAGATCCCCTTCTGGTCGCTGCTTGGCATGGAAGTAGTGGATGTTAAAAAGGGCTGGGCCAGAACCAGAATTCCATTTTCGCAAAAATTGGCCAATGCAAATGGTTTGGCCCACGGCGGGGCAATATTTTCAGCGGCGGATACCGCTGTTGGGATGGCTCTGGTGGGCCTTGTGAACAAAGCGGATTTTATTACGACCATGGAAATGAAAATCAATTATATCAAGTCGTTTGGCAGCGGCGATATCGTTGCCGAGGCCAGGATAATCCACAAAGGATCCAATACCGCCATCGGCGATGTGGAAGTGCGGGACTCAAACGGTAACCTTGTTGCCAAGGCCCTTTCGACCTATGCAATAATCAAAAAAAGTGATTAGAAGTGGCTTTAAAGCCCCATCTAAGGCCCAATAGCTGCGTTGTCCCGCGGATTCAAATGCTCACGTACTGGTGTGTACGCTCCGCTTTCAATCCACGTGACGCCTTGCTATTGAGCCTAATCTGAAGCTTTAAGCCACTTCTCGATCGGAGTCCAAACAGGCTTAAAACATTTGAGTGCTGCCGGACTGCTCAACCTCCAATGATTGTAATCGTTAAATTCTATTAAGTGACAACTCAATGGCATTATTTTTGAAATGGTTTCCACCCTCCTGGATTCAAATAAAAAGCGGGAAGAAAACCATCTATATTGATCCAGCCTATCTGCGGACGTATTACAAGCATTATCCCAAAAGAATTGAATTTTCCAGATGGCCGGACCCTATCGATGGATTGCCGGAAACGTTAGAAAAAGCCGATGCAATTCTATTTACCCATCATCATAAGGACCATTGCAAACGGGTTACGGCCAACAGACTCAGGCGGGCTGATACTTTAATGGTAGGCCCCAAACGCTGCTGCCAGGAATTGGGTAAAGATCTAAAAATCATTGCGCCAGGTGAAGATATAACCCTGGGATATGTAAAAATTAAAGCGGTCGATGCCTATAACAGCCCAAATGGAAATTCTACCAAAAAGCTTCATCATAAAGGATCCGGTGTCGGCTATCTTTTAAACCTGTCAGGCAATACGATTTACCATGCCGGTGATACGGATTTTATCCCCGAGATGAAAACCCTCGGAGATGTCCAGGTCGCGCTGCTGCCTATTGGCGGGACCTATACGATGGATATCCAGGAAGCTGTTCAAGCCGCAATATCCATCAACCCCCGGGTTGTTATCCCCATCCATCATTTGAAAGCAGATCCGCAAGAATTTAAGGCAAAAGTTGAGGCAAAATCGGATGTGAAGGTCCTGACCTTGCAAATTGGCGAGATTTATCGATTTTTTAACAAAAAATGATTTGGATTTTTGCTTGACAAAATCAGATGCCAGATTGTAACTTTTTTTATATTCATGCGGTATTGGATTAAATCAATACAAACAGGTCTATGATTCCATCCTAAAGATTGTGCTTGATAAAGAATCGACAGGAAGGGACAGGCCCGAAGGAGATGACCATGACCCAAGATGATCTTACCCAGGTGAAACACATCGGCCCTGCACGCATGAAGGTGCTCAACGCCAACGGGATCAGAACCATAAAACAGCTTTTTGACGCACCGCTTGAAAAACTCGCGCAGATTGAATCCATCAGCGAATCTTATGCCAAACTGATCAAGGACGCCGTGGTTGAACATTACGGCCAGAAACCCGAAAAACCAAAGGCAAGGCCCACTCCCGTTAAAGAAAAAAAGCCTGAGAAGGCCGTTAAAGAAAAAAAGATCGAGGAAATTAGTCAGAATCTACGCAAAAGTATTAACACTCTTAAAAAAAGTTTAAAACTGGCAAATGAGGTTTTAAAGCCGCTTGGTAAAAAGAAATATCTGGTATTATACGTCGATTTTAAAAAAAGAACCAAAACCCTCAAGAACCGTATCGATGCTTTGAATCAAAACCAGGGAAATTTAACCAATAAAAGGGCCAAAAGTATCATCAAAAAAGCTGATGCACTGAATGCAACCCTGAAAAATGTGGGAAAAAAAACGAAAAAGAAAAAATACCAGAAATTATCCCGAGAAATTAGGTCGTTTTCAAAAATGCTCCGCGATACGAGCGCTTGAATGTAAACCGTACCCTCAGAAGTCTCGAAGAAATTACATATTTTCAGTTGGTTGTGGAAATCCCGAGAAGTTAATCTCGTCAATGAAAAAAATACTTTTACTGGGCGATATTCACGCAAATTATCCCGCCCTTAAAGCCGTGCACAATTATATCCGGCCGGACCGGTTTGATCTGATTATTAACACAGGTGACTTTACCGTATACAGCACCTTTCCCAATGAAACGATTCAGTGGTTTCGAGAGAGAAAAAAAACAATCTGCATACTGGGCAATACGGATCGACGTGTTTTAAGGATTCTAAAAGGCAAGAGACTAAAGAAACCCAAAAAAAAAGAAAAACAGGTCATGTACTATTGGACCGCTGAAAACTTACTCCCGGAGAATGCAATCTATCTGAAATCCTTACCGTTAAAAACGGATGTAACCATCGGCTCGATCCGCATCGGCGTATTTCACGGGACCCGCACTGATCCGGATGAAGAGCTGTTTCCGAATGCTCCGGAAAGCCGTTTTCATGAACTGGCAAAGGACTCACCCTATCACGTTCATATCATGGGCCATTCCCATGCGCCCTATTACAAGATCGTTGATGGGATTCATTTCATCAATACCGGAAGTGTGGGTCGTATGTTTGACGGCGATACACGGGCATCTTTTGCGATTCTTAAGGTTTCTTCAGGAAAAATTGCCGTGGAACACTTTCGCATCCCTTATCCGGTGGAAGCGGTCGTCAAGGGTTTAACAAAAAACCAATTACCTGATATCTATACAAAAATGTTCCGAATCGGCAGGAAACTAAATTAATCGAAACGCTACCCGACAGATATTCTAAACAACGATTCGTCCCGGTAGGAAATTGGAGTTACCATGCAAACTGCGGCGCCTAAAAAAGGAAAATCACAAATTTCACCGGAAACGATGCTGGATTCGATGGCCCAGGTTAGAGATATGGTTCAAAA
>CAMYNZ010000357.1:0-3734 GCA_947259865.1 uncultured Desulfobacterales bacterium
TGCGCCGGGGCCTGCCCCTGCGGGGTCTGGGATCTGGCGGAAAACGACCCACTGGAATAGGAAGGCCCAACCGTATTGGGCATTCTGTCTGCCTGTGGGCTGACATGGTTGCAAACATGCGCATTCATTATTTACAACATGTATCTTTTGAAGATCCGGGTTGCATTCGACCCTGGGCCGATTCCGTCGGGCATTTGATATCCGTTACCCGGTTTTACCGGGATTGCAAACTTCCCGCCCTTGAAGAACTGGACTGGTTGATTATTATGGGCGGGCCAATGAGCATATATGATGAAAACAAGCATACCTGGCTCAGGGGTGAAAAACGTTTTATCCACCAGGCCATTCAGGACGGAAAAGTCGTTCTCGGTATTTGCCTCGGAGCACAGCTTATCGCCGACGTTTTAGGAGCAAAGGTGTATCCAAATGGTTGTAAAGAAATCGGGTGGTTCCCGGTGCAAAAAACCAGCGAATCCAGCGTTTCAGTCGTTGCACCTTTGATACCGGATGGCATCAGTGTGTTTCACTGGCATGGCGACACATTCGATGTGCCGGCCGGTGCCGTCCACCTGCTGCGCAGCGAGGCCTGCGAAAACCAGGCGTTTATTTACCACGAACACGTTATTGGTTTTCAGTTTCACCTGGAAACAACCCAAGGCGGCCTTCAGGATCTGATTGAAAATTGCGGCAACGAGATTATCGATGGCCCTTTCATTCAAAAACCGGATTTCATGCTGGCCGACAATGATCGTTTCAGCCAGATCAATCATTGGATGACCGGATTGCTTGAAGGCCTTGCAAAAAATTTTATCTGATGTTTTATTCACAATGATTCACATAATTAGCAGTCAAGTTTTATCAAACAAAACCGATATATTAATTAGTTACATAATGAGGGGCGAAAAAAGATCATGATCACAGACGTTGGTGAGAAACCGCGTGAATCATGCGGCGTGTTTGGCATTCACGGCCATCCTGAAGCCGCCAAGTTAACTTATTTTGGGCTCTATGCCCTGCAGCATCGGGGCCAGGAAAGCGCAGGCATAGCGGTTGCGAGGGACCAGGCCATCACTGCGCATAAAGGCATGGGGCTTGTGCCCGAGGTATTCGATATCTCACTTTTGAAACAGTTAAAGGGCCAGAATGCGATCGGCCATGTGCGTTATTCCACCACCGGAAGTTCCGTTCTCGATAATGCCCAACCCTTTGTTGTTCGTCACAAGACGAAAGCATATGCGGTTGCCCATAACGGGAACCTGGTAAACGCACGCATGCTGAAAGATGAACTTGAAGAATCAGGATCTATATTTCAGACCACCATGGACAGCGAGATCGTTTTGCACCTGTTTGTTCACAATTTGAATCTTGGTTTTGAACAGGCCCTTCTTACAACCGTCACCCGACTCAGAGGGGCCTATTCCATGACGCTGCTCACGAGCAGAGGTGAAGTTATCGGCATCCGGGACCCAAATGGATTCAGACCGTTGTGCCTGGGTAAATTGAATGGAAATTACGTACTGGCATCTGAAACCTGTGCCCTTGATCTGGTTGAAGCCGAATTGGTTCGGGAGCTTGATCCCGGTGAAATCGTTATTATCAGTGACACTGGAATCAAGAGCTTTAATCCCCATCCCGCAGTGAGTCCCGCCTTCTGTATATTTGAATTTATTTATTTTGCCAGACCCGACAGCACTATTTATGGTAAAACCGTATATTCGATTCGAAAGGCCCATGGCAGGCGTCTGGCCGCGGAGGCCCCGGTAGATGCCGATCTGGTCATGCCGTTTCCGGATTCCGGCACCTATGCTGCCCTGGGTTACTCCGAGGCATCCGGCATTCCTTTTGAGATGGGAATGATCCGTAATCACTATGTGGGTCGTACATTTATTCAACCCACTCAGAGCATGCGGGATTTCGGCGTGCGAGTCAAACTGAATCCTATAAAGGAAGTTTTAAAAGGCAAGGATATCGTTATCATCGAAGATTCGATTATCAGGGGGACAACCGTAAAAACCCGTGTAAAAGCCTTGCGCCAATTAGGTGTAAAGCGTATACATATGCGTGTAAGCGGGCCGCCCCACCGCTTTCCATGCCATTATGGCATCGATTTTTCCACCCGGGGCGAACTGATCGCTGCCGACAAATCGGTTGAAGAGCTGAGAAATTTTTTAGGTCTGGATTCCCTGAGTTATCTCAGTATTGACGGCCTTTTGCAGTCTACCGGGATCGAGAATCCTGAAAATAATTTCTGTAAAGCATGTTTCGATGGGTGTTACCCGGTGGAATTTGACAAGGAAGTTTCAAAAGACTGTCTTGAAAGACAGCAGATGATCTGTTAGATTAGATCCATCTGGAGCAATCATAATAAAATAGACCATCTTCCAATAATATTTTTTGTCACAAAATACCCAAATAACATTTAGGCGCCTTGTGAGGTAATTATGATTGAATCGAAATATCTCAAAGAAAATTTGGAGAACATCCAGAAATTGATGACCATTCCGGCCCTGAAGAACTTCGAAACAAGAAGTCTCGGCAAATTGCTCAGGCTCAGCAAGGTGAGACAGTATGAAGATGGCGAACGTGTTATTCAAGAGGGTGATCTGGATCCCTGGCTCTATTTTCTGCTATCCGGAAAGATACGGATCTCTAAAGAAAGTCATGAAATCGGCACCATTGACCGCAAGGGGGAGATATTCGGCGAAATGCGGATTATAGATAGCCTGAGTCGATCGGCCTCCGTATATGCGGTCGGACAAACCGTCTGCCTGGCGGTGGACACTTCGGCTAAAGATCGTTTATCCTCAGACGATTCCGTCGATGAAAGACTTGATTTTTTACTGCTGTTATACCGGATTTTTGCGGAGTATATGTCCATCCGGCTGCGCTTGACCAATGATGAATTGATAAAAGCAAAAAAGCGGGTGGCAGCCCTTTCAAAAAAATGAGATGAAAAGAACAGTTTCTTTTTCTCAAAATTCCGTCAATGTATTCTTCCATATCCTTACAAGCTGCAATCTGAAATGCCGCCACTGTTATATTAACCCGGAACAGCACGGCACCATCACCCTTCCCGTAGAAACAATAGAGGCCTGGCTAAAAATATTTGCCGACCCGGAAAAAGACACCAACCTGGTTTTACTCGGCGGCGAACCTACCTTACATCCCCATCTTGCGCGTGTTATAAAAACGGCCAGAAATCTTGGTTACGGTTCAATAACCGTTGACACCAATGGATACCTTTTTCAAGATATTCTCTCCAAAATCCATCCGGATGACATTGATTATTTCAGTTTCAGCCTGGATGGTGCCAGGCCGGAGACAAATGATCGAATTCGTGGCCCGGGGTGTTTTTATATCTGCGTCGGCAATATCAAACAAGTCGTATCCAGAGGGTTTTCAGCCAGTCTCATTTATACCGTTAGCAGCGCCAATATCGATGAGCTCGATTTAATGGCACCGCTGCTGAATGATCTGGGTATCGAGCAGTTTTTTATTCAGGTCATCGGCCTCAGAGGTCGATCGGCAACCGCGGAGCAGACTAACCTTCAGGTATCCCGCTCCGAGTGGTTGCATAAGATTCCGGCCGCCGCAGAGCAAATCGCCCGTCTGGGTATCCGGGTCACCTATCCCAGGGTATTTTTAGATCCCCCGGAACCTTTTCAATGTGCCGGTCAGGTGGCTGAAAATTATTTCATTTTTCCCAACGGACGGGTGTATCGATGTCCGCTGTG
>CAMYNZ010000357.1:3784-10454 GCA_947259865.1 uncultured Desulfobacterales bacterium
CAAGACGAACAACTTGTCGAAACCGGAAAGATCAGCGAAAAAGATCTTTTCCAACTCGACATCCCCGAAGGCTGTGTGATGAACAAACTTATTCAGCCCGATAATCTGTGTTACCATGCAGACGGGAGCCCGCAATATAAAATTGCGTGCTGTTTACTGAAAGAAGAAATCAGCTATGGCTGCTGATAAAACCATGCGCCAGCAAATCATCGCGCTTTTGAGATCCCAACAGATGAGTGCCAGGGATTTGTCTCAAGCTATGGGGATCGAGGAAAAAGAGGTATACCAGCATTTAAGCCATGTCCACCGATCGGCTGTCGCCTTAGGGATGAGGCTTGAGATTCGACCCAGTCAGTGTTTGACATGTGAATTTGTTTTCAAAGATAGGACTCGATTCACCCCTCCCGGACGCTGTCCTCATTGCAAAAGCACCTACCTTCAGAAACCGGCCTTCAGGATTATCCGCGACAGGTGATGGTTTAGCATTTTACGCATGGGTATTTTAGAAGCTGTTGAACAGGCAGGTCCGTGAAATCATATCGGCGTATGATCGTTTCGGGTTACGTGTTACGAGTTGCGCGTTTTATTTTTCAACCCGCAACCCGTAACTCGCAACTCGATACACTCACCCTTACTCCAATTAATTCCCTTAAATTCCAACCGCACCGTGTGAAACTATTTCCGTCACGGGATTTTTACCCTTTGATACGGGTTACACATTAAACCGGATATATACGATGTCCCCGTCTTTTACTTCGTAGGTTTTGCTTTCAAGCCTTACCGTTCCCTTCTTTTTGGCTGCCTGATAAGAACCGGCCTCGACCAAATCCGCATAAGAAAGTACCTCGGCCCGAATAAAACCTTTTTTCATGTCGGTATGAATGGCCTCAGCCGCATCGATGGCCCTGGTACCCTGTTCAATCGTCCAGGCTCTGACTTCTTTATCGCCGATGGTAAAAAAGGTTATCAATCCCAGCAATTCATGGGATCGTTTTATGACCCGATCCATGGCCGAGGCCGTGATGTTGAACTCGCTCAAAAACTCGTTCGCCTCTTCTGCAGACATCTGGGCAAGTTCCTGTTCTAGTTTTCCGCGGATGACCAGACAATTTTCCCGGGATGTCAGCTCGGCTGCATCCGGCAGCGCGTCCACCTCATCTTCATTGTTAAATAAAACCAGCACCGGTTTGGCGGATAAAAAGGCATATCCCCTCAGATGCTGGTCGGTTGCCAGATCGTCTATCTTCCGCAAGGGGATTTCACTTTCGAGTTTTAACCGGCATTCCTCCAGAAGGGATAATTCCTCGGCCTCAATTTTTTTGCCCCGTTTTTGGTCAAGTTCCAGCCGCTCCAGCCGTTTTTCAACCACAACCAGATCGGCCAGGATCAGTTCCTGATCGAGTTTGTGAAAATCTTCCCGGGGGGTCGGATCTTCACACCCGTAAACCTTGAAGTTTCGGATGACATGGATCAGGGCATCGCAATCTCTGACCAGATTCGAACTTTGCGGATCCTGATCCCCTGGCCGGGTGTGATCGGCAGGACCGGGCAAAAGATATTCGACCTGGGCGAAGATCTTTTTTTGGCGCTGATACATCTCATTTAAAACATCCAGCCGTTTATCCGGTACGCGCACCGTACCGATGCAGGTTTCTCCTTTCGGCCCGCTCGCTGCCTTCTGGGTTAATGCTTCAAATACGGTCGATTTGCCTGAATCTGGTAGGCCGATAATTCCTAACTTCATAAGGCGGAATCTCCCTGTGAGTTAGTGGGGATACAAAATGTTTAAAGGAGAAATAAATGAAATGGATGGCCGGGTGCACATAAAATAGTGCATCGCACCTTTTTATACTCACAATTGTGTTAAGAGGTCAATTTGAAAAGAACAAATGGGTGAGTCTTCATTCTTGACAGATGTGTTTTTCCTATTCTTAATAAGTTAACTCGAGATAGGGACGAGATAGGGGACGTCCATAAAATTATAACATTCTAGTACCTGATATATGTGTTAAGCAGCGATTATGCCACGCAAAGCCAGAATCGATGCACCCGGTGCACTGCACCATATTATTGTTCGAGGAATCGATCGCAGACGGATATTTTTAGATGATCACGACCGGGGCAACTTCATAAACCGTCTGGATGAAATTATTACGGATACGGAAACTTTTTGTTTTGCCTGGGCATTGATACCCAATCATTTGCATCTTCTGCTGAGAACCGGCAAAACTTCCCTATCAACTGTCATGCGGCGCCTGCTGACCGGTTATGCCGTTTATTACAATCGCCGCCACCGTCGCCATGGGCATCTGTTTCAAAATCGCTTTAAATCGATTCTTTGCCAGGAAGACACCTATCTGCTTGAGTTAGTACGCTACATTCATCTGAATCCTTTGCGCGCTGAACTTGTTAAGGATCTAAAAGAACTCGATAAATACCTTTACAGCGGCCACAGTGCGGTCATGGCCAATAAGCAAAGGGACTTTCAAGACATCGACTATGTGCTGCGGTTTTTTGGCAAAAAAGTTCCTGCAGCCCGCAAAGCCTACCGCGCGTTCGTAAACAAAGGGATTGCGCAAGGCCGCCGACCTGATTTAGTTGGCGGAGGCCTTATTCGCAGTGCCGGTGGTTGGTCGGCGTTAAAAGCGATGCGCCGGGCCCGGGACCGCATGAAGGGAGATGAACGAATTTTGGGCGACGGCGAATTTGCGCAATCTGTATTGGATTCGGCCAAGGAACAGGTTGAACAGCGTTACCGTCTTAAAGCCCGGGGTTATAATTTAGACAAAGTAGCACAGAGAGCCGTCAGGCAATTAGGGTTCAGTGCCACAGAACTTTCTAAGAGATTGGGGGTCTCTCAGCCATCGGTGAGTATTTCAGTTAAGCGCGGGGAAACCATTGCAAAAGCAGAGCGCTTGAGTCTGGTTGAAGACTAGAAAGTTATAATTTTATGGACGTCCCCCATTTTACATTTTATTTCTTCGGGGATTCACTTGCTGGCTTCTTCAGGCTGTGTGTCGGCTGCGCGTTGTGAGACCGGTTTGAATTCAGGTTCACTGAAACTTCCAGAGATGTGCACCGGCACCCACAATTCGGATTCTTTCGTTTTTTCTTTTTGCGATTTCGCCAACATAGGTTCTAATCTGATATCAAGACGCTCTTTGGCCATATCCACTTTACCGGTTGCGTTGATACGCACCTGAGATGATGCCAAAGCGGCCTTATTCGAATAGACAATGCCCCGTGTAATCGAAAATGGAATTTGAAATTTTGTAAAGGTTGTCTTTGGTTTTTTTTCTACGGATTTTGAAATACCCAATGAACCCGCCTTATTCCGGAGGGTTGCCAACAGGTCGACCCCCATAATCGCCCCATTGTCGATGCGGATTTCTCCTTTGCCGCTGAGTGATTTTCTTATCTGTATGCTGTTATGTCCAGCCATGCGCAGCGTAAATTGGCTGCTGGCCGTGCCTTCCAAAAAATCTTTTTGCCAGATGTCCTGAAGAAGTGGGCCCAGCTGAATACCCCTGGCATGCATTCTTAAGTGGCTTTCCGGCGATTTTTTTCTGAGGTTTACGCTGGCGGATGCCGCCAGCTTCCCTCCATAGAGTTCCAGGCTTACCGGTGCAACATGCAGTATGCCATTTTTAGCCACCAGCGTTGCCTTAATATTTTGGGCAACCGTATTTTTTACCTTAACTTTTCCGGCGACCAGAATTCCTTTCAAGACGAGCCGCTGCAGGGGATTGTAATAGTTTCTTTTGATTGGAGAAGCCTTTTGGCCGGTTGGGCGGATGCCCGGCTTTGGAGACAATTTAGCGGGCCGGTAACGATTCAGATCAGCTTGATCCAGGGAGCAGTCGAACGTGATATTGGGTTTGGAATAATTTTTCAATTTGATCGATAATTTGATTTTAGATTCATCTATATCCAACACACCATCGCTAATTTCGAGACTTTGAAAACCGCCTTTAGCCCGTGCCTTGAATGCCACTTTGTTTAAGGCTGTTGTGTCCGAAAATGTTATCGGTGCGGGCCGCCCAATGGCTGATACCAGTTCGGGTGCTGAAAATTTCGAAAATTTTACGAAAAGATCAAATCCGAATTTTTCAACCGGCTTGTTCAGGTGACCTTTAACTTTTAATTTCAATTGTTTTAGTGCCCTGACGGTAAGGTTAACCGGAATGACCCCCGGATCCTGCAGTGTTCCCAGTGGTCCTAATTTTCCTTTTAGCCTCAGGGGGCGTCCGTAGATTTTGGCTGACAGGGCAATGCCAACCGGTCTGTCCAAACGCAGATTTGCCAGGTCCAAATCCAAATGCGAGATACTCAATCGCGTTTTTTTTTGATGATCGATCCAAAATAATGAGCCGCCGGTGATTGAAAACCGATTAACGGCCTGCACAACGTGAGTCGACCCATCGGCAGCGGTGTCCTTCGATAACCTTTTGCTGTTTTCAGGCATAATTTTTGAAATGTTGCCCAAAGGATTGCCGAGCCCCTCCCAATTCAAGCGCCCATCCGCATTTTTGACCATCATAATCTGCGGGGTCTTCATAAAAAAGTGTACTATCTGAATATTTTTGAACCCAGAAAGAAAAAACGGCAGGAGTTTGAATCGGGCTTCAAAGGTTTTTACCGCTATAAAATCTTTTTCCGTAAATCCGGATGGATTGGCCAGATGAAGATCGGAGAACCAGAAGCGTGTTGTCGGGAAAAGAGACATCTGGAGCTGATCGCCGACTTCGAGGGGGCGGCCAACAGCATCCCTGAGCTTTCGTTCAATGTGAGGCTGGTATTTTTGGACATCCAGAAAAAAAGGAATGATGAGCAAAACGGTTGGAATAATCAAAAGAAATATGCATCCAACCAGCGAGATCAGTTTAACTGTTCTTTTCATGTCAGCATGTTTGATAGTCGCTTTTCTCCGAATTTCATTGGCAGCAAAATAGCGGCAATGCTCAGGATAAAGGTCAGGGCAAATGATGCGATGATCCAGGTCCACCCCAAAGCCGTAATTGATTGGTTATGGATGTCAGCCATAAAGAGTTTATATACCGGTCCTGCCTGGGCAATGATTACGATGCCGATATAGCTTGCGCAGATTATCATAAAGACCAGGCCGCCATAGCTTGTAACAGTTTGGGCCGGATTCTCGGCCTTAAAGTCCGGATAGGCGGCACCGAGTCCGATTCCCATGGAAACGATTCCGGGCACCAGAAAAAAAACAGTAACGGTGGAAAGAACCATCATAAAGGGCGTAACCTGCAAAAGAATGTTGGTTGCAATGATCAGGATTTCCGACAGTATCAGCAGCGGTAAATAATAAATAACAAACTTGATCCACAAAAAATTTTTCAAAGGACTGGGGGAGGATTTTACGAGCCAGAAGGCGTTTTTTTCAGCGCTTACAGCCGGAAAAGCAAAGCGTCCGGTGATGGCGGTCAGAACAAATAATGCCAGCCCCATGTTAAGAAAGGAGAGTAGGTTCTGGAGATAAACTGTTTTTATCGGTGATTTTTCCAGAGGCAGCACGTTAAAGTTATAGATGTAAATCACAACCAGCGCTGCGATCAGGAACAGCTGGGACCATTGCGTTTGATCGCGAAAAAAGGTTTTGATTTCCTTTTCCACAAAGGCCTTAATCGGACCCGGCAAAATTCGAAAAACCCGGCCGAAAACTGTAGCGTGTTTAACCAGACGTATCTGAGCGGTTTGGGTTTTTGAAAAGCCTTTAAAGTAAACGGCATCCGCCAGTATAATGATAAAAATTACCAGCATACCGGCAAAACTCCAGGACAGAGCGCTGTGGAAAAGTACGTCGGATGTGGACCCGGTTAACGCGGCTTCCAGGGTATCATAGGCCCAGGTACTGGGAAGAAAGGGAGAAGAAGACGTTTTCAAAGCCGTAATATAAACCAAAACGGAATCAAATACTTCCGGATCAACCAAAAGCTCCGGCTGTAAGAAGCGTATAGAAATGTACAATATGACAAAGAACAAAATGCTGAGGAAAACAAAGATGTTTTTCATACGGCTTGCCGGGATGACGATAACGGCGCAAACGACTAGAAGCGTACTGATGGCAGATGCGGTGATAGACAGTGCCAACAGTGTCAGAAAGATCGTAATATAAAACAGGGGGCCGCCCTGATAGATGACGCCATAGGCGATGAAAACCGGGAGGGTATAGATAATTACCATCCAGGAACTATCAACGGTACTGTCGATCCAGCGTGCCGTAAACATCTTATAGGTTGAGATCGGCAGAGAATGGATCAGAAACAGATCCCTTGACAGAAACAACTTTGAAAGAGAGGTAAGAATGCTGCTGAATATAAGTAGGGCGAAGGAAGTGATGAAGATCATTGAGAGCAATTTGAATCCGAGGATGTCGCCAATTTCTTCTATACCTTTAAAGTAATAAAGGACACGCAGGGAAATGGCGAACAGCCCCCCCCAGAAGAGCACCCCGATTGTTCCGAGAAGTGACAGTTTGAGAACCCGGGTGCTTCTGTCGGTGGCCTGTCCCCCATTTTTTAGTGAGATCAGCCTGGGTTTTAGAAGTGTTAGGACTTCATTCATGGCAGTATAAATATCCAGAGCAGTACGCCTGGCACCACTAGCTTTCGGATGTCAGCAGCAAAAACACTTTTTCCAGATCCGCATC
>CAMYNZ010000358.1 GCA_947259865.1 uncultured Desulfobacterales bacterium
AAGAAGAAAAGATCCAGTTTATGTTCAAAATTAACTTTGCATCTTTGCGCGAGATTATTTGGTCCGGTTTCGGATTATAACAATGGAAAATTCCACAACCCAAATTCTTCACGGAAAATTTCTTCGATTTCACCGAGGGTGCAAAGGTTTTTTACCGCTTCCAGTGTATACGGATAAAGATTTTCATCGCTATGACACTTTGTCCGCAAAACGTTCAGACATTCGCCGACTTTTCGCTGGCTGCGCTCTTTTTTCAGGCCTTCCATCTTGGCTTTTTGCCGGGTGTAGGTTTCCGGATATTCAAACACTTCGATGTCGTGAGTCCGGTTTTCCTCGGTTCGCATGTAGTTCACACCGGTAATCGGCATTTCACCGCTTTCAATTTTTTTCTGATAGGTGTTGTTGTATTTGCTGATTTCACGATGCAGCCAACCGCTTTCAATCGCCTGCACCAGACCGCCCAGGTCCTCTATTTTTTTTATATAGGCCTCAATTCGATTGACCATTTGGTCGGTCAAATACTCCATATAATATGATCCGGCCAGCGGGTCCACCGTGTTGCAGACACCCGTTTCAGCTTGGATGATTTGCTGGGTGCGGATCGAAATCAGTGCGGCTTCTTCTGTCGGAGCTGAGTAGGCTTCATCATAAGAGTCAATGTGCAGGGACTGGCAGCCGCCCAACACAGCCGCAAGCCCCTGTATGGCCGAGCGGGCGATATTGTTCAGCGGTTCGGTGGCCGGCAGGGTTACCCCGGCAGTCTGGACATGAAATCGCATGAGCAGTGATTTTTTGTTTTTGGCGTCGTATCGCTCTTTGATTATTTTATACCATACTTTGCGGCTGGCACGGCATTTGGCAATTTCCTCAAAGAAATCATTGTGCAGATCCCAAAAAAAGGACATGCGCGGGGCGAAGTCATCAATATTCATCCCGCGGCGGATCAGCTCATCCGCCGTGGCTATGGCATTGGCAATAGCAATAGCGACTTCACCCACGGCATCCGTTCCGGCCTCGCGCAAGTTATAGCCGTTAAAGCTGACCGGATTCCAGCGGGGTACATGCTTGCAGATCCACTCGATCACATCGCATTGCAATCGGAAGGATGTGTGCGGCCATAACATCTCAGGGGCGCTGCCCACACAGGTCTCCATGATAAAGTCATTCTGGCAGGTCCCGGCCAATTTTGCCCAGGCAGTGCCTCTTTTCTCGGCCACCGCAAAATACATGCCTGGAATGACGATACTGGTGCTGGGGAGATGGGTGACAATCGAGGTGCTGATGGTACCCAGATCGATGTCCGCAAAATAAGCGTCCATATCCCGGATAGAATCCACCGCGGCGCCGCAAGCCCCGACATTGCCCTCGGCTTCCGGGTCGGTAGAGTCATATCCGCGAATGGTGGGGAGATCAAAAAGAATATTTACACCGGTGGCACCATGACCCAGCAAGTATTTGATTCTTAGATTACAATCTTCGGGTGCCCCCAGACCGGCCAACTGGCGAACGGTAAAGGGTCTGCCCCTGTACATGTTGGGGTATACACCGCGTACAAACGGCGGCCGGCCCGAAAATCCGATGTCGTTTGCATACTCGAGATGCTTAATATCAGCCGGTGTGTGAATTAATTTTATCGGAATTCCGGAATGGGTGTGATACGTTCCTTCTTTTTTCCGGTCCGACTCCTGGAGACTGTTGTTAAACCATTCTTGATAATTTTGTTCGATCTGTTGAACTTGTGCCTGGCTGAAAAGACAGGCGTCCTCTTTTTTTTCTGCGGACATTATTTCTCCTCTATAAAATCAAGGATTACGCAATGATTCAGTTAGCGTTTGAGATTTGCAACCGGATTATTGCTTCGGGTATCCTGCATCTCGTATCGTGTATCCAGTTTCCAGCATCCAGCATCCCCGCCCGCCTCGCCTAAAGGCGAAGCCGATGGCGGGCAGGCAGCATCCAGGATCCAGCATCTGCATCTCATCGCCGATATGATGCAGTTGAGCGCCCAACTAACGGTTATCCATAATCCACAAAACCATTCTCATCCCTGCCGAATAATTTCATCATACAGATCACGTTTGTCAATAATGCGCCTGGCTTTAAATTCGGTACGCTCCAGGCTGTTGGGCTCCAGCATCTGGACCACTGTTCTCAGGCCCCGGGACTTTAGCGTGTTTTCCAGCTTGAGCTTTAATTCTGGAATCATCGCAGATTCAGCTTCGGGTGTGGGTTCGGCCTGGATGATCATTTCATCCATGGTCTTTTCACGGGTGATAATGATGCGAAATTCGTCTCCTAACCCTTCAATACCGCGAATCGCATCTTCAATGGCACTCGGGGTAACATTTTCACCCCTGACCACAAACATATCATCCGAACGCCCGTATATTCCCAGCGGTAATCGGGGATAGGTGCGGCCGCAGGGGCAGGGTTCATCAACCCACCGGGATACGTCACCGGCCAAATAGCGGATCATCGGCTGTGAGGTACGCTCCAGATGGGTGTAGACCGTGACCCCCTCCTGGCCGTAAGGAACCCGTTTGCCGGTAGCCAGATCCACCAGTTCTGCATATACGATGTCCTGCCACAGGTGCATGCCCTGTCTGTCTGCACATTCGCAATTTGTCATCCAGGGAGCCATTTCCCCGGTAGAGCCCGAGTCTATGCAGATGGCCCCATAGGTTTCCTCAATACGTTTGCGCGTGGATGGGATGCCCGCCCCTGGCTCGCCGGAAAAGAAAAGAATCCTGAAATTAAAATCTGTTGCCGGGTCCAGCCCCCCTGCTTTGGCCTTTTCAGCCAGATAGAGGGCATAGGATGGCGTGCCGTAAAAAACGGTCGGCCGAACCTCCTTCATCCATTCCAGGGCTCTATCTGACTGTCCGGGGACCCCGGCCCCAAAAGGAAACGCTGTGGCACCCAGCCGCTCTGTACCTAGCAAAGCACCCCAGCTCCCCCAGTAGAGACTAAAGAAAGACCCTATAAAAACGATATCTTCCTGGCGTACACCGAAACCCCACATGGTTCTGGCGTGGGTTTCCGCAATTCGCCCCACATCTCCCTTACTGATACCAAAAGCCGTCGGTTTTCCGGTGGTACCGGAGGTTCCTTTAACCCTGGCAAGCTTTTTGGGCCCAACACACAAATAACTGCCAAACGGCGGATGTTCCTTTTGATCTTGCCGGATATCATCTTTGGTGATAATCGGAAAGGCTTCAAAATCGCTCAAGGAACCGATCTGCGCCGGATTTACACCGGCTGCATCCCATTTTTTCATATAAAAAGCAGCGTTTTCATAAGCATATTTCAGCTGTGCCTTTAGCTTCGGCAGGATAATTGTTTGTTCTCTTTCATCAGGGTCCATTGTCTCTACTTGCGCATTCCAGTATTTGGTTTCCGGTGACGGTATATACGATTGATCATATTTCGGTGGCCATTCCATTGCCATTTTTACACCTCCTTGATCAATACATTAAAATGGATGCAAGATCAGCATCCAAACACTGAACCCCATATAGAGTTAATACAACTATTTAAGTGTCATCATAAAATGACATCTAAAAATATGCCACCCATTTATTGCAAAGTAAAGCTAATTAAATCAGCCATCCTGAATTGACTTTGACCTAAACTTGGAATAGGTATTTTTTATTGAAATTTTTTTCTAATACCCCATCCGCTTGCGCTGGGGTCTCCACAAATTCCCTCTCCCTGAGGGAGAGGGTTAGGGTGAGGGGGAATATAACTGAATAATTCCTTTTACATACCCCGCCTGCTTGCCGCGGGGTGGTTTATTTTGGCGAGCAGCGGTTTTGAAACCACAGACAGGAGAGTGTGTCATGGCAAAAGGTTCAAACGCCTTATCCAGCTCGAAGATCACCTCGGATAAAGATAAAATTAACGCCGACGGGAAATGGCATCAAAAAGGGTCTGCA
>CAMYNZ010000359.1 GCA_947259865.1 uncultured Desulfobacterales bacterium
AATCAAGAACGCAAGCTGGAATTTGACGGACTGCTAATAGCAACGGGCCGTAAACCGGCGGTCAAGGGACTGGGCCTTGAGGCTGCCGGTGTGGAATATGACGAGCGCATGGGAGTTAAGGTCAACGAAAAGCTGCAAACGACCAATTCGGATGTATACGCAGTTGGCGATGTGGCGAGCAAGTATCAGTTTACCCACATGGCGGACTTTATGGCGCGGCTGGTGATTCGCAACGCGCTGTTTTTCGGTCGTGATAAATTTTCCAATTTGCTGATTCCGTGGGCGACATACACAGAGCCTGAAGTGGCGCATGTCGGGCTTTACGAAAAAGACTTGCAGGAGCAGGAGATCGGATTTGAGACATTTACCCGGGACTTTTCGGATCTGGACCGTGGCATTGTGGACGGCGAGACGGAAGGCTTCGTGAAAATTCACGTAAAAAAGGGTACCGACCAAATTTTAGGCGCGACAATTGTCGGCAGCCATGCCGGTGATATGATCAGCGAGATCACAGTGGCAATGCAAAGTGAAATGGGGCTTGGCAAGCTGGCCAATGTAATTCACCCTTATCCGACGTTAGCTGAGGCGATTCGCCAGTGCGGTGATGCTTACAACCGGGCGCGCTTGACACCGACGGTTAAAAGCATATTCCACCGGCTTATGGCATTTAAGCGTTGAAATCGGTTTTAACTTCTTTAATTTTTGGGGACTATCTCCGAATAATATTCCGCTAAGGCGGCACTGCTAAGGGAATGCAAACCATGATTCTTGCTGGCGATATTGGAGGAACGAAAGTAAACCTGGCGGTTTTTGATGAATCCGGGGAGCAGCTCAAGATCGTTGTCGAGCAAAAATTTGTTAGCCGTGATTATACAAACCTCGATGAGATCGTGAATGGATTTACCGCTACCCATCAGATTTCGTTTGATGCAGCATGCTTTGGAATTGCCGGTCCGGTCAAAAATGGGCGTAGCATTGCGACAAATCTGCCCTGGGTCGTGGATGCAAGCGCCTTAGCGCAAAACCTTGGATTGCAGTCCGTTGAGCTGATCAATGATCTTGAAGCCAATGGATACGGAATCGCTGTTCTGGGTGCTGATAATTTTGTAATTCTCAACCAGGGCAGTGCAAATTCAGAAGGCAATGCGGCGATTATTGCTGCCGGTACAGGGTTGGGTGAAGCCGGTTTCTACTGGGACGGAAAGGGATATTATCCGTTTGCCTGTGAGGGAGGCCATGGCGATTTTGCCCCGCGCAATGAGCTGGAGATTGAGCTTTTGAGGTATTTACAATTTCGTTTTGAAAGGGTCAGCTATGAGCGTGTTCTGTCCGGTCCCGGCCTCTATAATATTTATCAGTTTTTGCGTGATACCGGGCGTGGCGAAGAGCCCACCTGGCTGGCCGAAAAAATTCAGCAAAAAGATCCTGCTGCCGTTATATCTGATTCGGCCCTTGAAGAGCGCAGTGATCTTTGCATGCATGCACTAGAATTATTTGTTTCCTTGTACGGAGCCGAAGCAGGCAACCTGGCCCTGAAAATAATGGCAACCGGTGGTGTGTATATCGGTGGCGGAATTGCTCCCAAAATTATTAAAATGCTAGCCCGCGAAAATTTTATGCGTGCGTTTACCCGCAAAGGGCGTATGCAAGCCTTGTTAGAGGAAATGCCCGTACGTGTAATTCTCAATGATAAGACTGCTTTGCTCGGCGCTGCTCACTGTGCCAGACTAAAGGGCGCCAGCAGTCCTCTGATTTTGGCTTGAACGGGTTGTTAAACTTTGGGCCCTAAACAAAAGATATCATCATGAAAGCAGCCAATCCTGAGATTAAGATTGTCGAGGACTCTGCGGCATTGAGCCACAAGGCAGCCGATATATTTATTCATCAGATTGCGGCGATGTCATCTCAAAAGCCATTTTTCAGTCTTGCTCTTTCCGGTGGGTCCACACCCAAAACGCTATATTCGTTGCTGGTTGAAAAACGATCACTCAAATCACAAATTCCGTGGAATAAAATCCATTTCTTTTGGGGAGATGAACGGCATGTTCCCCCCCACCATGCAGATAGCAATTTTCGGATGGCCAAGGAAACCATGTTTGACAAAGCTGAAATTTTACCTGAAAACATCCACCGGGTGCGGGCGGAAGATCCTGATGCCGACCAGGCAGCTCGAGAATATGAACAGCATCTATGGAAATTTTTCCGTCCCGCAGCTGGGCATTTACCGGTTTTTGATTTCGTTTTACTCGGTATGGGCCCGGATGGACACACAGCTTCTCTTTTTCCGGGAACAACCGCCTTGCGGGAGCAAAAGCGTCTAGTCGTTGCCAACTGGGTTGATACATTGCAAACCTATCGACTTACCATGACGTTACCGTTGCTCAACAACGCCGCTATGATTGTTTTTCTGGTCAGCGGCAAAGAAAAGGCCGACATTTTAAAGAGGGTGCTTGAAGGCGGCCGCCAGACCGACCCTTTACCGTCCCAGCTCATCCGGCCCCAAAGTGGCAGATTGCTTTGGCTCGTAGACCGAGCTGCTGCCAGCCGGTTGTCTTTGGAAAATTTATGAAATGAACTGGGTCATACCCAAGGATTGGCTTTAACGACGACACGGCACC
Source organism: uncultured Desulfobacterales bacterium (assembly GCA_947259865.1). The sequence continues at coordinate 2,619 of CAMYNZ010000359.1, forward strand.
CAAGAAATGATTTTTATCCGCTTTAGCGGTAATTCAAATGTAGCGATGACATCGTCAAACAAGATGCATTCAAGAAAGGAGCTAACCGCCATGAAACCACAATGTGACATAGGATTGATCGGTCTGGCCGTTATGGGTCAGAATCTGATTTTAAACATGGCCGACCATGGTTTTCGAGTGGCCGCATACAACCGCACTTCCAGCAAGGTGGATGATTTCATGGCCGGTCCAGCGGAAGGCAAGAGCATTGTGGGATGTAAAACCCCTGAGGAATTCGTAAAACACCTCAAAAGGCCCCGGCGAGTGATGATGATGGTCAAAGCCGGAGATCCGGTCAGCCAGACCATTGCGCAATTCGCGCCTTTTCTGGAAGCCAATGACATTATCATCGACGGCGGCAACTCCGATTATATGGATACCGAGCGACGCATAAAAGAGCTGCAACCAAAAGGAATCCTCTATATCGGAACCGGCATCTCCGGCGGCGAGCAAGGTGCGCGGCAGGGCCCGAGCATTATGCCCGGCGGCGCCCATGAGGCCTGGACGCATGTCCGGCCAATCTTCCAGAGTATTGCCGCCAAAGTGGGTCCGAACAACGATATCCCCTGCTGCAATTGGGTTGGGGCCGGTGGTGCCGGTCATTATGTCAAAATGGTCCATAACGGCATCGAATACGGTGATATGCAGCTTATTTGTGAAGTTTACAGCCTGATGAAAGATGCCATGGGACTATCTAATGAGGAACTGTATGACATCTTTGCCCGCTGGAACACCGGAGAATTGGACAGCTATCTAATCGAAATTACCCGCGACATTTTTTCAGTGATTGATCCCAAAACCGACCAAGCCCTGGTGGATGTGATTCTTGATAAGGCCGGCCAGAAGGGTACCGGAAAGTTGACCGGCCAGCTGGCCCTTGACCTGGGGGTGCCTACAACTCTGATTACCGAAGCGGTATTTGCTCGCTTCCTCTCGGCCCAAAAAGAAAAACGTGTCCGGGCAAGCAAAGTGCTAAATGGACCCCGAGACGCCATTCCAGGGTTTAGAACATCAATGGATCGGGCGGAATTTACCGAGGCGGTCCGTCAGGCATTATATGCCTCAAAAATCTGCAGCTATGCCCAGGGATTTTTTCAACTCCAGGCGGCTTCCGAGGAGCACGGCTGGGATCTAAACTACGGCGAACTGGCGTTGATGTGGCGCGGCGGCTGTATTATTCGAGCGGCATTTCTGGAACGTATTAAAGAAGCATTTGATCGCAGTCCCAATCTT
>CAMYNZ010000360.1 GCA_947259865.1 uncultured Desulfobacterales bacterium
GGGTTTGTATTAATCCTGCTTTGCTTTTTTATCATGTTGAGCTCGTTTGCGACCATGGAACAATCAAAAATCGCCCGATTTGTGAAATCATTCGTAAGTGCCGTCAGCGTTTTGTCGGGGGGTCTGAGTTTTGAACCCGGTAAGGAAATCATCCCGCCCTCGGCAAATCTGGTAGATCTCAGAGACGAATTGGCCGAAATCTTCAAAGAATTAGAGAGCTTCGCAAACACCTACGGATATAACGATGATATATCGATCGCGTTATCAGAGGAAGGGCTGGAAATGAAATTATCCGATAAGGCGCTGTTCAGGGTGGGTTCGGCCACACTAGCGCCCCAGATACTTCCTTTACTGGAAAAGATCGGCCGGGTTATTTCCAGGACAGGCTATGCCGTGCGTGTTGAAGGACATACGGATAACCTGCCCATACATACGACGAAATTTCCTTCCAATTGGGAGCTGTCAACGCAGCGGGCCGTAAATGTGCTGCGGTTTTTTGTGGAAAAAAACCATATACCCGCTCAGCGGTTGTCGGCCGTGGGATTTGGTGAATACCAGCCCCTGGTTGATAATGCTATTTCTGGGCAGCGGGTCAAAAACCGCAGGGTTGAAATAATTCTGCTAAAACAGGAATAAACGAATTCAACATGTGATTGGGTGTTCCCGTGTGGCTTTAAAAAGATTTTTTTAGATTTATCAGATCCCGGTCTGATTGAAAACAGGCAGGAGAAGGAGAATTGGAAAGAAAACGGGCATCAGGCGCTGACAGCCAGGCGCAAAACAACATGGGCTGGCTCACAACGTTTAACGATCTGGTAACCCTTCTGATGGTTTTCTTTGTGCTAGTATTTACCATGAGCTCCATAGACGCCGTCAGGATAAAAGATTTTAAAACTTCGCTGCAAAGCGGTCTGGGAGTGCTGGAGGCCGGCAAGCAGCTGGCGGTCGGATTTACCAGTCCGGTTAAACCGAGACACACGCCGCAACCCTTGAACCCGTCAACCGATATAAACAATACCCAATCAGAGGTTGCAAACCGGGTCGAAGATACGTTGACGTCTCTCGAATCTGAATTTGGAATAAAGGCCACCTTTACCAAAAAGGGCGTTTTGATCAGTCTGGATGACAGTATTTTGTTCGATTTTGGCAGGGCTGAAATTAATGCTTCGGGTTATCCTGTTTTGGACAAAATAGCCGCTGTGATCCAGAATATCCGAAACCCTGTGCGCATCGAAGGTCACACCGATAATGTTCCCATTGCTACCCGGCGGTTTCCTACCAACTGGGAGCTTTCAACGGCACGGGCAGTGCAAGTGTTGAAATATTTTATAGCTGCCGGGCAAATAGAGCCGCGACGACTTTCGGCGGTGGGTTACGGGGAGGCCAGACCGCTTTCTCCCAATGACACTCCGGTAAATCGCGCCAAAAATAGACGGGTGGAAATCGTACTCGTAACGGAGGATGGTGAATAAAATGTCAAACAAAATTATGGTGATTTTAATGGTGGTTGTTCTGGTTTTAGTCGTGTTTGTGGGCGCCGGCTTCTTTATGATGTGGAATAAATTGAACGCCGTCAGTTCTCAAAATGTCCAGAGTGGCACGAATTCGACCACAGATGAAGGTACGGCGCCATCAATGGGCCCGATTTTTCCCCTGGATACCTTTATTGTCAATCTTGCCGATCCCAACGGCAACCGCTACCTGAGAGTCACAATGAAACTGGAATTAAAAAGCGATGAACAAACGGAACAGGTGGAAAAACGTCTACCCCAGCTGCGGGACGGAATATTGATGATTCTGCCGACCAAGAAGTATACCGACATCAATAGCGTGGAAGGCAAAACCGTTTTGAGGGACCAGATAATGGCCAGTATTAACAACCTGCTCAAAGAGGGCAGCGTAACCAACATCTATTTTACTGAATTCGTGGTTCAGTAAGGGATCACTATCGATGGCCGATCAGATATTATCACAAGAAGAAATCGACGCCCTTCTTTCAGCCATGGACCGGGGAGAGGTTGATCTGAAACAGGCAAAAAAAGCGCCACCCATTATTGAGCCCTATAGTCTCACCTCCCAGAATGCAGCGCTTCTCAACCAGTTTAATGTCCTGGAGGAAGTCTATGACACATTTGCGACGCTGCTGGCAGACTATCTGTCTTCATCCCTGAATGCGCCCCTGGAGGTAGAATTGGTTTCCGCCGAAGTGGTGCAATACGGGGAGTTCATAAACGCTTTTTCGACGCCTACCGGTTTGGTAATATTCAGCATGGAACCGCTGGTGGGTTCAGCCCTGCTCGCGATTGAGGCCGATCTTTCATTCGGCTTGATTGACTGCATGCTGGGCGGCAGCGGGAAGCCATTGGCCGCGCTAAGAGAGTTTACTTTTATCGAACAGAAGATGATCGAGAAGTTTGCCATCCAGACGCTGAAAATATTTGAGAAAGCCTGGGCCAAAATTTATCCGGTGAAGACTTCACTAAAAAGAACCGAAACCAAGCCCGAATTTGTTCATATGGTCAATCCCAACGAACTGATGATAATTATTGTATTCTCTCTTAAAGGAGAAGAATTTTCAGGTAATGTTCATTTCTGTATTTCCACTATCATGCTGGAGCCCATAAAAGAAAGATTATCGTCAAAATTTCGTACGGAAGACGATATCGAACATGGCTGGCGCATCCAGTTGCAGGGTCTGTTGATGGACACCCCGGTGAGCCTTATAGCCGAACTGGGGAAAACGACTTACACCGTCCGGAATTTACTGAAGCTTCGGGTGGACGATGTTTTGCAGCTTAATACCGGTCCTCAGGATCCGATCACACTGAATATCGGCGGGATTCCCAAATATCAGGGTTTTGCGGGAAAAATCAGCGGGAATCGTGCGGTTGAAATCACAAAATTGTTCAGCAAAATCGGAGGTAAGAAATAACCATGAGCGAGACAGACAAAAATATCGATGCAGTCGATGCGGGTGAGCCTCAACCCGGGGCCCATCCCGAAACATCAACGCCGGGGGCAACGGCCAATGCGCCTGAGTTATCCCAGGAGACGCCCGGCAAACAACCGGCCAATAGCATGGACTTCATACTTGATGTTCCATTGGAGATTACCGTTGAGCTGGGCCGAACCACAATGGTGATCAATGAACTGCTCAAACTTAGCCAGGGTTCGGTAATCGAGCTCTCAAAAGCGGCCGGGGAAACCCTGGAAATTCTGGCCAATCAAAAATTAATCGCCCGCGGTGAAACCGTGGTTGTCAATGACAAGTTCGGTGTTCGGCTTACTGAAGTGTTAAGCCCCATGGAGCGTATCGAGGGTTTGCGATGAATTATTATTCCGATTTGATTCCAACCGCTCTGAAAATGTTGTCAGCGCTGGCACTGGTTCTGGCCGGGTTGGGGGTGGCAATATTTTTTACAAAGCGGATGCTAACCAACAGAATCGGCGGGAACGGGGAAAAATTGATTCGGATCCTGGCCAGCAGCTATTTAGGTGTAAAAAAGAGCATTTCCCTGGTGCGCGTACCGGGCGCGCTTTTGGTTCTGGGAATATCCAGCGATAATATCCGTCTGCTGACAAAAATCGAAGATCGCAAAATACTCGATAAATTTAAAGGATTTGACACCCAAAACCCCGGTCCGTCCTTTGCCCAGCAATTGCAAAAATTCTCACTTAGATTCCAAAAGGGGGGGCATGGAAAATAAGGCCTCAAGAGTCTGGTTTTTCAAGGCGGGCAGACGTTACCTGTTAATTGTTCTTATTGTGGCCAACGTATGTATTCTATGGCCGTGTTCGTCCTGGGGTCAAGAGCCTGCAACCGCCAAAACCCTGATCAATCTCGAACTCAATGATTCTGCCCAACC